>JAZKSQ010000062.1:0-8423 GCA_036625995.1 Thermoplasmatota archaeon
TATAATCTCAACCTACTTTTCTATTATCTAAAATATGTTGCAATTCTTTATATTCCCTTCCTACTTTTTTATTTCGTATCATTTTATACAGGAAGAACAGAATTAATAAAAAACAAAATAAAATATGTTTTAGTAGCTATACCATACATTAACATTCTTTTTGTTTTTACAAACAATTATCATTTTTTATTTTGGAGCAAAATAAATGTTTTTAGATCAAATCAATTCATGGCTGTATATGGCGATCCAGGGCCAATATATATTTTTTCAGTCCTTTATACTTATTCCCTCATAACAATATCGATATTCTTAATTTTTGAAATGTTGATTAACCAAAGAAGAGTTTATTTAAAAGAAAGTATCTTTCTTCTAATAGCTATTCTTACTCCCTTTTTTGCAAATATAATAGGGCTATTCGATATATTTCTCTTAATCCCTGGCATAGATGAAACACCTTTTCTTTTAATAATTACAGGTATCTCTTTTACTTTGATTATCTTTAAAGGAAGCTTTTTGAGATTACAGCCATTTGCCGTATCAAAAATACTAGACAACATTAAAGAATCTATAATCATCTTAAACGAAAAATATGAAATAATTGATTATAACGAAAATGGAAAGAAGATTTTATCCAAATTTTTTAACCCTTATCAGAAAGATGAATTTGCAGAAGTTAACTTCAAAGAATTAATGTCAAATGCTGGTTATGACCTCAACAAAATCAAATACAACAAAAAAAATAATAGTTTGTTGAAGTTAGAAAAGGCAGACACTCGAAAATATTTTGAAATGGATTTCAACCCGATTATAGAGGAACAAAACGACTTTTTAGGTAGTATAATCATTTTACATGACGTAACATCTCAGAAAAAAACAGAAAAAAAATTAAAACAAAAGATAGATGACCTAGAAAAATTTAAGAAAAACGTAGTTGAAAGAGAAATCAAAATGATAGAATTAAAAAATGAAATCAATGATTTAAGACAAAAACAAACAGGAGGGTAAAGAAGACATACTAATTAATATAGAACAAATATCTTGGATTTCACTCACTACCTTTTCTTTTGCTTTAGGAGCCTATCTATTAACTCTATATAACAAAGACCATCGGAAACATAAATTGATGTTTGCCATGAGCTTTATGTTTGCATCATTTTCATATATCCTCATTGCGTTTCCTTCTCTACAGAATAGCCAAAATTCAGTGATATACAATAATTTACTTCAATGGACAAATATTCCTATAATGTTTGCAATATTTATAGTAGCAAATCAAATACTACTTAAAAAAGTAAAATTTGAGAAAACTTTTAAAATTTTTTTAATAATATTCATCTTTTCTTTTCTATTTATATTCTCGCCTTTTTCCCTTGCACCATATCTAAAGTTTCTCAGAATGTTTCTTGCTTTAGAAATAATTTTAATGTCTTTTATAACTACCTTTAAAACCCAAAATGTAACATTTCTATTTTTTACGATATCGGTAATATGTTTTGCACTTACTGGTCATTCACATCAGCAAGGTTATGGATATCTAGCGGTTTTCTCGGGTTTTATATCTTATCTATTTTTAGGTCTAATTTTTATAACTTTATCCCCCAAAAAAGAGGAGTCAGGACTAAGCTCTTTTTTTACTTTAAAAAAGAGGCTAGAAAACACGGAAAAAAAACTTCATAGAAGCGAAGAAAAATATCGGACTATAGTTGAAAACACAAACGATGTCATCATTGTAAGTCGTCCAAATGAAGGTATCTCTTATGTTAGTCCTTCTTATTCAAACATATTTGATTCAAAAAAATCTAACAATGAATCTGAATGGCCCTATACAATCCATCCTAAGGACCAGGAGAAAGTCAATAAAGAAATCAAAAAAGGATTTATTGGAATCTCCGGGGAAAAATTAAAATATAGAATAACAACCGAAAATGATGAAATAAAATGGGTTTCACATTCGTGGATACCTATTGAAGATGATGGAAAAGTACAGATGGTAGTAAACATTATAAGAGATGTCACTCCAGAAAAAAAATTGGAAAAAAGGTTAAAAGATAAAATCAATGAATTAGAAAAAAATGAACAGGCTAATTTAAACATATTAGAAGATTTTCAAGATACTATCGAATCACTTGAATTAGCACGTCAACAAATTGAAGATAAAAATATTGAACTGGAGATATCTCAAGAACGACTAAAAAACTTAAATAATGAACTTGAAAGAAGAGTTAAAAAGAGAACAGAAAAAATAGAGAAGCTGTTGAAACAAAAAAATGACTTTATAAATATGTTAGGTCATGACCTTAAAAATCCGTTGGTCCCCCTTACAACTTTAACTCCTTTACTCCGTGAAAAACTAAAAGAAGATAAAGATAAAGAAATGGTAGATGTAATTGTTCGTAATATAAAATATATGAAAACACTAGTTCAAAAGACTTTAGAACTTGCTAGACTTAATTCTTCTTCTACAAAGCTAAACTTTGAAAGACTTAACCTTTCAAAAGAAGTTGATAAAGTAATAGACGAAAATGAAACAATACTAAAAGAAGATGATATACAAATAGATAAAAACATAGATACCGACCTGTGGGTTAAGGCAGATGAATTAAGACTAAATGAATTATTTAAAAATCTATTAACCAACGCTGTAAAATATAGCAAACAGGGAGATAAATTAAACATAGATGCATCAATAGAAGATAAAAAAGTAAAAGTAGCAATTTCAGATAATGGAGAAGGAATGACAGAAGAACAGGTAAACCATATTTTTGATGAATTCTACAAGGCAGATGAAGCAAGATCAAATTTCGATAGTAGCGGCCTAGGTCTACCCATATGTAAGACTATAGTGGAAAAACATGGTGGACAGATATGGGCTGAAAGTGAAGGACCCGGTCAGGGCTCGACTTTTTATTTTACACTTCCAAACGCAAAAACTGAAAAATTTGTAGAAAAATAAAAAAAATAGAAGCTAGATCCCCTTCATCTTATTTAGTAATCAATTTTTTTTTAATAAGTAGTATTCAAATGATCCACGAATATAAAGCCATCCACGACATAAATGTCGTGGCTTTCCCTTAAGGGAAAAAACATCTGATGATGTTTTAAATACTATACTTTCCATGCGATTCCTCCTCCAAACTAAAGTTTGAGGATTGCTCGCCTGGATTTATGTTAAATTTTTATTTTTTATAAAAAGTTACCCGTCTATTTTTTTTCAAAAAAACAGTAAAATAGTTAGAAATAGAGACAGTCATTAAATCATTTATGTTGCTCTTATTTTAGATTTTTTTTAAAAAAAGGAGGAGAATTAAAAACAAAAAAGGTCATTTCTCCTGAAGAAAAAGATTTTCCTTTCTGGTCATATATTTTAGCCTCAATGTTATGTTTTAAAAAGGCAGGCTCATTCCAAGTCCAAACAAAGGGACCATTATCGATCGATTCTTTCAATTGCCCGTTTACATAAAATTCTGCTTTTGAAATATTTTTTTCATCGACATCAATTTTTAAAGGACCAAAAACTACAGGTTTAAAAAAAGGAAGTATCTTTTTTTCCTTAAAATAGATGAAACTTTCGAGATTGAAATCAGTGAATTTAATAAGATAGAAAAACAAGACTACTAAACCAGCGATACCTAAAAACAAAAATAGCAAAGTGTTTACAATCAATTCAGATCTTTCTTCTTCATAGGATTTATAAAAAAAGCTGGTATGGCTACCATCTGTAACAGACTTATCCCATTTGCTTTTAGCATATATATCCAAATGGTAGTTACCTGTTGGAAGAGAAATTGGAAAAATGGCCTTAAACGTCATATTATCTTTAGTTTTTACAATTATATCATTAGTAGAAGTAGAAGCTTCTCCCCCATTTGTCAGATTGTAGAAGTCAATATACTCAATTTCTACCGGAATGTTGTAAGATATATTTACAGACGGAGTTTTACCAGAGATTAAACCGCCTGAATTGGGATTAAAAACCGCTGAATTTAAATCTGGTTTATAGTTGTAGATGATATCATATTCTGTGTCAGGATCATCAAGCACATATATAGAACTATTCCTTTTCCAATATTGATCATCAGGCACTCTTGAACCGTCTGATCTTTTGACATCTATAACATCAAAATTTGGATATCTGTCTTGTGTCTTAAAGAAAATCCAATCAGATTTTTTTACGCTGACCTTTACATTTTTTAGACCCTGTGTATAATCTGTTTCCTCATTGATTATATTTCCATCTGTAGCTGTAACATTTATTATAGAGTCATAACCTGTATCCCAGATGAAAACATCTGAAAAATCTTTTTCTGCCGATAACAAAAAGCATTCTCTACCATTTATTTGAAATGAACTATTGCTAAAAGAAGAAATTTCTTCATTATAATCAACAAAAGAATCAACTCTATTATCTCCATTAGTATCAAAAGCAACAAAATATTGCTCTAAATCCACATTAAACCAAGCTTCAACCTGGTTTTTTGTATCTGAATCTACAGAAATTTGCGACAGAGCTTTGATATTAATTTTTTTAGAAGAGGTATCTGTATTTCCTTCATTGTCAGTGACAGTAAGTGTAACCTCATATTTTCCATCTGTAAGATATTTGTGAGTTGATTCAGCATCTTTTTGTTTAACTCCATCTCCGAAATCCCATAGGTAACTAGTTATATTTCCGTCTAAATCAAAACTATTTTTTCCATCAAATTTAACTGGATCTAAAACTTTTTTATTAGATGCATCAGTTACCATTATTTTGGAAAAAGGTTTTTTTGTGTCTGCAGTATTTCCATTTATATCTTTTGCAGTTATAGTACAATATACTTTTTCAGGATAACCTGAGGTAGTAATAATTTTTTTATATAAACCCGACTGTTTTTTCATCTCTGCAGTCATCTTTTCTTTGTTGTTGTACCAGTAGGTGATATTAACTTGTTTTACTTTTACATTGTCTTCTACATTACAACTAAAGGTAAAAACATTTGAAGCTCCACTAGAAGAACTGCCATGTTTAACTATGTCTATGGTCGGAGGAATTGAATCTTTTGTTATTTCTGCGTAAGTATTACTGGAGTTTTTTCCTCCAAGATTGTTAAAAACAGTTAGTGTAACGGTATATGTTCCTTCTTTGGTATAGTTGTAATATACGGTTTCTCCGTTTTTTGTGTTTCCATCCCCAAAATCCCAAGAGTATTTTGTTATTTTACCATCTGGACTAAAGCTTTGGGATCCATCAAATTTTATTTTTTCACCTGTAGAACCCTGATAGGGTCCATCTGTATCTGATACAGGTAGACGGTACATCAATGGAAGATAATCCTTACTGTTTCCACCTGATATGTTATATGAATCGTCACCTATGCCGTTTCCGTCTTCATCTGTTTTATTATAGTCATCCCAGTAATTTCCCCCTATCTTCGGTCCTTTAATTACGTTGGATTTGTTTTGAAGGGCTATATTCCATATATTTTTTGATTTACTGATATCTCTTGCGTTTAAATCATTGGATTCAAAGAAATTATTAAAAATTAGATTTCCTACAGCATAATAGTTTATGTAAATACCATATCTTTGATTTTTTGTGATAAAGTTATTTTTTATTGTGTTGTTAGTAGAGTTTTGCATGCGTATTCCTTCGTAGATGTTGTTTTTTACAGTATTATCGTTAATTAGAGTGTTATCATCTGCATATAGAAAGATCCCATGTTTTAAATTGTCATATATATCTGTATTGGTGATACTGTTGTTTGATCCAACTATCATTATTCCATAATAGCCGTTTTCGTATATTTCATTTTGATTTTTTATTCGATTTGAACTTGAATTTTCTATTCTTATACCAGTTATAGTGTTTTTATAGATTTCATTTTTTTCAAACACATTTTGAACGCAATGATCGTTTAGAAATATTCCATGTAATCCATTTTGATATATGATGTTGGAAGATAAATTGTTACTGTCACATGTTTCATTTAAAAAGATTCCGCTTTGATTATTTTGATATATCTCGTTATAACTTATATAGTTGTCATTTGAAGAATATAAAAATATAGAGTTTTGATTGTTATCAGTTAGTTTATTGTATGCAATATCGTTACTATTTGAGTAGTTAACATATATTCCTATTTGATTGTTTTTTATTATACTCTCCACTACTTTACAGTTATTAGCATTTATTTTGACGGCAGAATCTGTTTCATTTTGTCCGCTATTTTTTATCATAAAAGTGCTGATATCAACGTTATCGCTATTTACAGTAATCACATCTCCGGTTCCATTTCCTTTAATTATAGTATTGGAATTATCTTCACCGAAAATGTCTATACTTTTTGAAATAATGAGATTTTCTTTATATATACCTTCATAAACGATTATTCTGTCACCACTGCTGCAATTTGGTGAATGTATTGCATCTTGAATACTGTCGAAATGATCTATCTGCCATCCTGGTGTATCGATACTATAATCATCGTCTACATAAAACTTAGGTGATACATCAGATTTGACAATACTAAGATTTGAAACCGTATAAAAAAGCGTTAAAATAAGTGCTATAACTAGAAATGATAGTATTACTTTCCTCAATTTTATCCCATCCACCTGCACAGATACTTGCATAAACAAAATAACTTTCAATATTTAAAAACCTTACTAATTAAACAACTGAAATATAATTAAAAAATACTTCTTCGAAATAAATAGTGAATGTATACAAGTTTTTTTCTATGCCAAAATATCTATATATATTAAAGAACATAATTTCCTAATAAAAAAAAAATAATTTGAATACTCTATTACCTGAGGGAAAAAAGAGAGATGGCAAACGAGGTTAAAACTGAAAATAGCTTTCATTCTTCAGACGTAAAATCTCATGGAGAAATCTCTCAGATAATAGATGACATAAAAGAATTCGAAAGAAATATTCAAAAATTTGAAATAACAAATATAGTACCTGAGATAACAGAAGAAAATGTAAAATCTGAGCTAAAAAAAGTAAAAAACAAAAAACAAATAAAAAATATACGAAAGAGTAAACCCAAAAAAATAATTAAAAGACAAAAGAGTACAAAGAAATCAGGTTCTAAAAAAACAGTTGGAAAAAATAAAAACGTGGCAAATCCAGCGACTTTTCATCTTAAGTTGAATGAAAACGGCGAACTGGTAAATCTTGATTTCAGAAAAAAAGAAAAAAAATCTGTAAAAGAAACCAAACTTTTCAACCTGATTACCAAAATATCTGAGAAAATACAAAAATCTATTATAACTGAAAATGAAGAATCGAAACTTGGATTTCTAAAAAACTTTGTGGAAAAAATAAAAAACCTAAGATCTTAAAAAAAACATGAACTTTTTTCAGTAATAATTCAATATGTTATCTTCAAGAAAATTTTTTATAAACGTATCTCATTATATGTTTAATAAAAATTAGGTGAAGGGACAAAAACCATATTGGTTAAAGTATACAACAAAAAAACCTAGAGTTTATTCAAAAATTATGTTTTATCACAAACAGGATTACAAAATGAAAAAAATAATGATGGTTGATGATGAAAAAGATCAGATTTTTTCAATAAAAACAGCTTTAGAAACAAAATATGGAGGAGAATATAAGATAATTCCTGCAGAAAGCGGTGAAAAATGTTTAGAAAAACTTCAAAAAGATGAAAAACCAGACCTTATTCTATTAGATATTATGATGCCTGAAATGGATGGATGGGAAGTAATGGATAAAATTAAAGCGAATTCCTCGTGGAAGAATATACCCATTATTTTCCTAACAGCAAGATCCAAAAACACGTCAGAAAAATCAGGAGAAGATTTAGGTGAAGACTATATCGAAAAACCGATATACATACAGGATTTAAAAGAAAAAATAGATAAAATACTAAAAAACTAAAACTTTTTGAGAGTAAAAAAAACAGGGCCTATTCTCTTAAAAAGAACAAAGAAGTCAATTAAAAAATAAATTTGGAGCTGTCAATAGAAAAATGTTAGAACCAAACTCTAAAGAAGAAAAAAAATATATTAAATATCTTCTTGAGAAATATTCAATCAAAAATAAATCTGAAAAACACGAAGATTTTAACTTGGGAAGATAAATAATAATTTCAGTAAAACATCTATAATTGTAAGCTACTTTTTTTAAACCTAGATTATCTTTCTATAACTTTTTTTTTAAAGATTTTTTTTCCGTATTTAAACCGTCGAAGCTTATCTATGTTTAATTATTATGTATAAATCTGTGGATTTAAATTGGATGTAGATGCCAAATTTCTTTTTGATAAATTTGAGTAAAGGACTAAATATAAATTCTGCAAAAAATCATCCAAAAACAACCTTCCCTTATTTAGTAGACCTTTCAAAAGATTGGACAAAATTAATTATGCTTTGACTTTTGATTTTTTTTGTATCTTACAAAAAAATGTATT
>JAZKSQ010000063.1:0-8413 GCA_036625995.1 Thermoplasmatota archaeon
GTGTAGGCGGACGTAAACAAATGGCGATAAACGCTTTTGCTGACGCAGTAGAAATTATTCCAAAGACACTAAGCGAAAACGCAGGACTAGACCCAATAGACATGATGCTTGAAATCAGAAAAGAACATGCAGATGGAAACAAATACTATGGAATAAACGTCCTAGATGGGAAAGTAGACAACATGATTGAAAATGACGTGCTAGAACCATGGAGAGTCGGAAAACAAGAAATCGAAGCAAGCGCAGAAGCAGCAACTATGATACTCAGAATCGACGATGTTATAGCCTCCAAAGAAAGCGAAGGAGGCGGTGGACCACCAGCCGGCGCCGGTGGAGCACCAGGCGGAATGCCCGCTGGAATGGGCGGCGGCGGAATGCCACCAGGAATGATGTAAGAACATCAGACACAACAGGGAAAAACCAAGCTAAATTCCCTACCTAACAATCTCTTCTATTTTTTTTCCAAAAAATTCTTTTTTCATCTAACAAAAAACTACAAACAACAAGAGCGGTGGAATATGACATCAGAAGAAAAACAAACAGAAGAAGAGGAGAGAGAAAAACAAAAAAAAGAAGATAAAGAAGAAAAAAATCCTGAAAAAAAAATAGAGGAACTAAAACAAAAAAACGAAGAACTCGAAAAAAAACTAAAACAACAAAAAGACAAACTACTAAGAACATACGCCGAACTAGACAACTATAGAAAAAGGACAATAAAAGAAATAAAATCCACAAAACATCAAACCAAAGAAAAATACCTATCCGAAATAATAGATCTAAAAGAATTAATCCAAAAAGCCAAAGAAGATAAAAAACCCAAAGAAGGACTAAAACAAATATTAAAAAATATTGAAAAATTCCTAGAAAACGAAGAAGTAGAATGTATAGAATGCCTAGGACAACAATTCGACCATAAAAAACACTATGCAGTAACCACAGTAGAAAAAGAAGGATGCCAGGACGGAAAAATAATAGATGAAATAAAAAAAGGATATAAAATAAAAGATAAAATAATTAGACCTTCAAATGTAATAGTAGCTAAAAATAAAGAAAAAAAACAAAAAAATAATGAAAATGAAACAAATAAAAAATAAATTCATTTTAAAAAAAAAGATAGATAGGATAATTTTTGAGGTGATTAATAATCTATGGCAAAAATAATAGGTATTGATCTTGGAACAACCAATTCAGAAGTCGCAGTCATGGAAGCAGGTAAACCTAAAATCATAAAAAGCGCAGAAGGACAACCATTTTTCCCTTCAATAGTAGCATTCTCAGAAGACGGAGAAAAACTAGTCGGTGAACCAGCCAAGAGACAATCAGTTACCAACCCTGAAGGAACTGTACATCGTATAAAAAGAAAAATGGGGTCCGGGGACAAAGTAAAACTACATGACAAAGAATACAGCCCAGAACAAATAAGCGCATTTATACTACAAAAAATAAAACAAGACGCAGAAGAATATCTAGGAGAAGAAATAAAAGAAGCAGTAATAACCGTACCAGCATATTTTGATGACGATCAAAGACAGGCCACAAAAAACGCCGGTAAAATAGCCGGACTAAAAGTAAAAAGAATAATAAACGAACCCACAGCAGCATCAATAGCATACGGCTTAGATAAAAAAGGAGACCACAAAATAGCAGTCTTTGACTTCGGAGGAGGAACATTTGATATAACTCTAATGGACGTAGGAGAAGGAGTATTCGAAGTACTCTCCACCAACGGTGACACACATCTCGGAGGAACAGATATGGACGAAGCATTAGTAGACTACCTAGCAGAAGAATTCAAAAAAGAACATGGAGTAGACCTTAAAAAAGACAAAAAAGCTTTACAAAGATTAACAGACGCGGCAGAAGAAGCCAAAAAAGAACTATCATCAAAAAAACAAACAACCGTAAACCTTCCATATATAACTGTAGTAGATAACGAACCCAAACATCTCGAGAAAAAAATCAACAGAGCCAAATTCGAACAACTAATAGAACCTATATTAAAAAGAACAGAAAAACCATGTCAACAAGCATTAGAAGACGCTAAACTTAAACCCGGCGATATCGACCATGTAGTATTAGTAGGTGGAACTACTAGAATACCAAAAATCAAAGAAAAAGTAGAAGAAATATTCGGAAAAAAACCAAAAAGAGACGTAGATCCATTAGAAGCAGTAGCTATAGGGGCAGCCATACAAGCAGGAGTATTAAGCGGAGACGTAGAAGATGACATAGTCCTACTAGACGTAACGCCTTTAACATTAAGCATAGAAACACTTGGAGGAAAAGCAACAGAGCTAATACCAAGAAATACAACAATTCCGACCAAAAAAAGCAAAACTTTTTCCACAGCTGCAGATAACCAAACCTCTGTCGATATACACGTAGTTCAAGGAGAAAGACCAATGGCCAATGACAACAAAAGCCTCGGCCGATTCCATCTAGACGGAATACCACCAGCACCTCGTGGAGTACCGAAAATAGATGTAACATTTGATATAGATGCAGATGGAATATTAAACGTTACAGCCAAAGATCAAGGAACCGGAAAAGAAAAATCAATCAGAATAACAGGTTCAACCAAACTATCAGATGAAGAAATAGACAAAATGAAAAAAGAAGCAGAAGAACACGCTGAAGAAGATAAAAAAAGAAAAGAAAAAGTCGAGATTAGAAACAACGGAGACGCAATGGTGCATACAGCAGAGAAAACACTAGATGACCTTGGAGATAAAATTGAAGACGAAGATAAAGAAAAAATCGAAAAAGCCAAAGAAGAACTACAAAAAGCTTTATCTGGAGACGATATGGATAAAATCAAAGATAAAACAGAAAAACTACAGAAAACAATACAGGAAGCATCAGGAAAAATATATCAACAAGCAGCAGCTCAACAGGCAGCACAACAACAGCAAGGACAACAAGGCCAGCAGCAAACATCAGCAGGTGGCAACAATGCATCATGGTCAGGACACCCAGAGGGTGGTGGAGACGACGATACCATAAATGCAGACTACGAAGTAAAAGACGAAGAAGAAAAAGAAGATAAAAAATAAAAAAAACTACAGACAAAAAAAGGTTTAACAAACCATTTTTCCCCTTTTCTTTAACCCATTTTTTTACAGTAAAAATTTTAACTAGTTTTTTTATTATTAAAAAAAATTATGTCATCTAAAAAAAATAAAGTTCATCCGCCTTTTTCTGACTTAATTGAAAATAAACTCACCGGTCTTTCACCGATCCAAAAAATAATGAAGATAGCAGAAGAACGAAATATTAGAAAAATGGGTTTAGACCCAGAAGAAGTAATTTCTTTTGGTGGAGGATGGTGTAACCATAGAACACCTGAAAGTCTAAGACAAAAATATATGGAGATAGTCTCCGATCCGGAAAAATTCCATAGTTCAGGTCGTTATAGTTCTATAAAAGGAAATTATGAACTAAGAGAACAGATTAGTAGATTCGAAAAAAAGATATTCGATATCAAAAATTTATCTTTTAAAAATATACTACTTGGTCAATCATCAACACAGCTTTTTTATGAAACACTAAAGGTATTATGTGGCCATAAAGATAATGTTTCTTTTCTTGATCCAACCTATGCAAATTATTCTAATGCAGTAAAATGTGCTCTAACAGATTCAAAAATTTCTTTTATTCCAGCTTTAGACGATACTGATTGGACTTACCTTAAAAACCCAGAGGATAGTTTGGAAAAACTTAAATTTTTATGTGAAAAGGAAAAAACTAAGGTTTTAGTTATACCCGTTCCAGATAACCCTACAAGTCAGGTTCCGCCTGATGGTTTTTTAAAATCTTGTCTTGAGATTCTTAGTGATAATGATGGTTTTTTGGTTTTAGATCATGCTTATAAGGAGCTTTGGTTTGATGAAAAACCAGATTGTTTTTCATGGAGCCCGGTTGATAAACCTAATCTTATTACTATTCATTCTAATTCTAAATGGCTTTCCAGTCTTGGTCGTAGGTTAGGTTGGATTGAAGCAGATAAAGATGTAATTTCAGCTTTTGAAAAAATCAATGAATCTATGCTTCTTTCACCGGATACTTTGCATAGTAGAACAACAGCTGCTTTTTTAAGACAGTCTTTAGAATATAATTTTTTGAAGGAATATATTAAGGAAATCAGGAAATTATATGAGGATACTTCCAAGGTTATGATTAAAAGTATCGGTAGGTATTTAGGGTGGGATTTGTTAGTGCCGCAGGGTGGTCTTTATACTTGTTGTCCAGTGCCCAATGATGAGGATTCTGTTGATTTTGTTGAGGATCTGTTGAAAGAATCTGGTGTTTTATTAATACCGGGCGTGGGATTTGGTCCTAGTATGAGTTCTGCTCTTCGTCTTTCTTATGGTCCTCATTGTTATTCTCATGATCTTATAAAAGAGGGAATTGAAAGGATAGGGGAATATATGGACGGATAGTTTGGTTGTTTTTGTAAGAGATATGGATTTTTTTCTGGTTTGTCTGTAATTAATGATAGGTATATGCCAGAATGTGTGGCGGAGATAAGGACGTTTTTTTTCTTTCTTACATTATTTTTATTTTGTTAGTGGAATATAAAAAGAAAGGTTCTTTAATATTATAGGTTAATTTAATAAAGTTAATAGTAAAATAAAGTTTATTTTTTAAGTTTAAATCTTAACTACCTGTTTTTTTAGAGAATTTAACAATAAAATTATAAACAAAAAAACAATATGGAAAAATAGAAACAGGGATGGATGCAAAAAAAACCCGAGCAGCAATATACACTAGGGTTTCAACAGAAGATCAAGCAAAAGAAGGATTTTCATTAGATGCACAACTGGATAAACTAAAGGCTTACTGCAAAGCGAGAGATTGGATAATTACGAGAGAATATACCGACGATGGATATTCAGGAAGAAACACTAACAGACCTGCATACAAAAAATTATTGAAAGAAATAGATGACTGGGACGTGCTTTTAGTAATAAAGATGGATCGTATCCATAGAAACTCAAAAAACTTCATGCTAATGATGGAAAAACTAAAACAGAACGACAAAGAGTTTGTCTCAATGACTGAATCATTGGATACTTCTACGGCTATGGGTAGATTTGTAATGGATATTATACAAAGGATAGCTCAACTTGAAAGTGAACAGATTGGTGAAAGAGTATATGATGGTATGGATCAAAAAGCAAGAACTAATGGAGGACCCTTGGGTTTTAACATTCCGTATGGATACAATTATGAAGATGGTATATTAAGAATTGATGAGGTGGAAGGGGTAAACGTAAAAAAGATCTTTGAAATGTATAAAAATGGCTCGAGTATGGTTAGTATCGCTCGGAAATTTAATGAAGAAAAAATTCCGACTAAAAGAGGAAAATCGTGGAGGACGGAAACGATATCAAAAATTCTGAAAAATCCGGTGTACTGTGGTTATTTTCATTGGGAAGATCATATTCATCCTGGGAATCATCAGGCGTTAATAGAAATAGAGGATTTTAATGAAATACAAAACAAAATAAAAGAGAGGAGTACTAAAGATAATCCAAATTTGTTTTTCATTGAAGAATAGGATATTGCTTTAGTTTGGTTTTTTTATAGAAAGATTGGCTAAGATGTATTTTTACATCAAAACAGGGGGTGTTTAATGCGAAAAAAGGTGTTTCAAAGCATTTTTGGAAGTTTATAAGGTGCAGATGCATGAAATACAAATCTATTTATTGATAAGAAGTTTTAATTTATTGAATAAATACCAAAAAATGTTGAATTGATGATTATCAGATTACATATTTATTGGTGATATTTGTCAGTTTTTTAAGGGACCCCTATCTACTTCGGCAGACCGAAGTTGATGGATTTCTTGAGAATTATCAAAAATTGGCAAAAATTGGCCTAAAAACCCATATATAGTGATATATAGTTTATGGGATCAGAATTTTCATACATATATTACGTAGTAAAAAAATATATTTGTTTTGATAATATATAATCAATTATGATTATGAACTATTCTATATATGATTTTTAATCTGTATTGTGTTCTATTGTGTCACGAAATAGCTATTTAACATTTTATGTTAAATTAATAAGGTTAATAATTTTTAATGTAAAATTAGTTAAGCCTTAAGATTAAATACAAAGATTTAACCAATAAAAGCCAATTTTAAAACTCAAAAACTAAATTTTTTTACAATATAAAAATTAAGGGTGTTTATGAAGTTCAATTAAAAAAAAACAGATAATGTTAATTAAAACCAAACATTAATTAATAATCTAGATAAATTTATAACAGTTAATTAAATAAGCCTCAAGGTTTAATAGCACGAAAGTTTTAATAATAACTATAATCTTAACCCGTAAAAAAATAATACAAACATAAGAAAAACTAGGAGCTTTCTTTCATGTATATTGTGATAGTTGGTGCTGGAGGTATTGGTAAACGATTAACCGAGATCTCACTCAAAGAAAAACACAACGTGTTAATAATAGATTTAAATCAAGAGAAATGCGAAGAAATAGCCAGGAAATTTGACGCAGTTGCAATAAATGCAGACGCCACACAAGAAGAAACATTACAGGAATCGGAAATCAAAAAAGCAGATGTACTAGTAACCACTACCTCAGATGATGCAACAAATCTAATGATAGTATCACTAGCAAAAAACTTAGGAGTAAAACACCTTGTATCCGTGGTGAATCAAAACGAAAGTAAACCTATGTATATGGAAAAAGAGGTAAAAATGGTCAAAAGCCCCAATGTAGTTATGGCAGAAACACTTTACAAATCCATAAAACATCCAACAGTCGAAGAATATATGAATGTCGGAAGATATGCAGAAATATTTAGACTACCTATAGCAGAAGAATCTGAATTATCTGGAAAAAATATACATGATATCGGTCTACCCAAAAAAAGCCTTATAGTGGCAATAGAACGCGACCATAAGTTCATAATCCCCACAGACGACGTTGAACTATTTTCTGGAGATAAAATCACCATTCTGTCTCACAAAAACCAAGTAGATAAAGTAGCTTCACTATTTTCAGAATAATAAAAAATATAGCCTAATAGGTATTATGGAAAAAACATTGCACAAACTATTTATAAAGGTAGCAATATTCGAAAGATAGCTTTTTCCTTATTTTGAAGAGGAGTAATTATGGAAACTAAAAAAACTACTAAGACAGGAACGACAACATTAGGAATGATCTGTAAAGAAGGAGTAGTAATTGCAACAGAAAAAAGAGCTACTATGGGCAACTTAATTGCTCATAAAGCAACAAAAAAACTATATACAATAGATAGACACATGGCTCTTGCAACAGCAGGCCTAGTTGGAGATCTTCAAACGTTAGCCCGTTTCCTAAACGCAGAAGCCAACCTTTATCGACTCAAAAGAGACACGATAATGCCTGTTAAAAGCGCAGCGACACTTATGTCCAACATAATGAATCAGAGAAAATTTATGCCCTACTATGTACAACTGATTTTAGGAGGCTACGATAGTTCTGGAGGACATATATACTCATTAGATGCAGCAGGTGGAGCCATAGAAGATAAATATACATCAGCAGGATCAGGATCACCATTTGTATTAGGTGTGCTAGAAGAAAGTTACAAAGACAACATGACCATAGATGAAGGAGTAGATCTAGCAGTAAGAGCTATAACTGCAGCAAAAAAAAGAGACTCAGCTTCAGGCGGAGATATAGATATTGCTGTAATCACAAAGGAAGGATTCAAATCAATTCCTAAAGAAAAAACAAAAAAATAAAAAATATAATTTAAAAAATAATTTAACCTACTAAACTTTTAATTTCTTATTTAATTTACTTTTAAATTTAAATCAAACTGAAAATTAAAATAAAATACTCCAAAAAATAAAAGAAAAAATATGGAGTTTTTGAAGGTAAAAAAACAATGACTGTAGATGATGTTTTACGAGAAATTAAAGCAAAAACAAGGAAAATAATACCGCCAAGTATAGACGTATCAGATGTAGAGTTTGAAGGAGCATTGGTAGTAATATATACCAAAAACCCGGATAAATTCGCAAAAAACGATGAACTAGTACGGCAACTAGCTAAAATGCTACAGAAAAGAATAACCGTAAGACCAGATCCTTCAGTAATAACTAATACCGATATGGCAGAAGAAAAAATAAAAGAGATTGTACCTGAAGAAGCAGAAATAACCAATATATACTTTTTACCAGAAAGCGGAGAAGTCACAATTGAAGCTAAAAAACCAGGGATAGCTATAGGTAAAAAAGGATCGTTACTAAATCAAATACGTGAGGAAATAAACTGGTCACCGAAAGTGATACGTACACCCCCCATACAATCTAAAACTGTTCAAGATATACGTAAATATCTCAGATACATGACTGATGAAAGAAAAGAGATACTAAGGAAAATAGGTCGT
>JAZKSQ010000064.1:0-8382 GCA_036625995.1 Thermoplasmatota archaeon
ACATTTTATAACTCTTTTTTCGGTGATAATAATATCAACCGGTTCGTCATGGGTATCTATCGGGATGTTTTCTATAATCTGGGTTTCAAAAGCAAGGCCTATCGATAAAGTATCATATGTCTTTGAAAGTAATCTGTCATAATATCCCTCTCCGTGACCAAGACGATTTCCTTTTTTGTCAAAGCCTACACCTGGAACGATTATCAGGTTTATTTCTTTTGGAGAGATTTTTTGTAAACAATTTTTTTTCGGCTCCAAAACTCCATATGACCCTGGTTGTAAGTCATTCCAGGATTCCAAGACAGATAACATCAGCCTGTGTCTTTCCTTATCTACAATAGGCACTACAGTTTTTTTACCAGAAGAGATTGCTTCTTTTATAATATTATGTGTAAATACTTCGTTATCATAGGAAACATAAAAAAGAATTGTCTCAGATTTTGCAAATTTTGTTAGGTTAAACAACTTGTATTTAATATTTTTACTTTTTTTAAGTATCTCTTTCCTTGAAAGTTGTTTTCTTTTTTCATAAATGTCTCTTCTTATTTTTTTCTTCATAACCGGGTTACACTTTAGTTTATACCCTTAATGCCTTTATTTTTTTTACTATTTCCCTAACACAAGTAATAAAAAAACATTGTTTTTTATGTAAAAAAATGTGTGAAAAAGGAATATCAATCTAAACTAAAAAGAATTTTTCCATTCGCAGGAATTGTAATTTTTATTTATACCATTTACAGCCTAGATATCGGAAAATTAAAAGAAGGTTTCCTATCAATACATCTAGGATATATTTTGATATCTTTATCTCTCAACATTCCTAGACTCTTGATTAGAAACTATATATGGAAACTTATTCAAAGAGAACAAAAAATCAATCTTTCATTTTTAGAATCATTAAAACTTTTCTTAATAGGATATTTTTATGGATCAATAACGCCTGGTTTCATGGGAAAATTTCTCCGAATAACATATATAAAAGAAAAGATAAAAGAACCTTATGGGAAACTCTTTATCAACACATTTTTAGAATCGGTCACCCATCAGTTATCTCTATTTGGAATGGTTCTTTTAGGTTCGCTTTTAATAGTAAATAGAATTCCTGAGCTTTTTTATTTAATTACAACCTGGGTTTTTGTTTTAGGAGTTATTCTGTTCTATTTTTCTAAAAGAAATAGAGGAGAAAAATTTTTTAAATATTTAACAAAAATTTTTGTTATAGATAAAATAAAAAAACCAATTAAAAACTTCTTTAACTCTTTTTATAAAGATTTCCCAGAATTAAAAAAACTATTTCTGCCTACTTTTATCGGTATAGTTACATGGATTATACTTTTTTCACAATACTACATATTTGTAATACCATTGGAAGTTGATATAAGCTATATTTATTTCTTACTTTTATTCCCTGTAGCTAATATGGTTTCAATAATCCCTATAAGTTTCGCTGGGATTGGTACACGTGAGTTAACTGCGGTACTATTGTTTTCTACACTCTTCTCTATTAACCAAGAAAAAATTTTTATCATATCGTTACTGGGCTTTATATTAACCGATTTAACTAATGGGTTTCTTGGCTTCGTTTTTTCCATCAGAACAAATAAAAAAACAGATCGGGATCAAATAAATCATTAATATTCTTTTTCCGTAATCCTAAAAAACAAATAGTAGATATGTTATTTAAACAAAAAAAAATTTAATGATATAAATCTGTAAAAAAAAATTTATGTGATGTATTATGTCAGGCGAGGGCATAGGGTTTGGAAAAGCTATACTCTTTAACGAACACTTTGTAGTATATGGAACTCCATCTATCGTATCTGCAATAGGGAAATATACAGTAGCTAAAATAAGTGAATCAGAAAAACCGGGTTGGCATCTTGAAGATAAACGTAAAGCAACGCCGGGATACAAAAAAGACAAAATCGATCAGCAAAAAGAATCAATCGACAACATGATCAATAAAATGGGGCTTGATTTATCTAAAAAAGGCGTTAACATTTACTTAGACGGGACGTTGTATGCAGCAAGTGGTATAGGTGCCAGTGCAGCTTCTTGTGTAGCTATAGCTAGAGCTATTTCCGATCATTTCGAATTAAATCTTTCAGACGAAGAAATTAACGAAATTGGATACGAAGGTGAAAAAGGATATCATGGAACACCTTCAGGTGTAGACAACACAGCCTCTACATATGGAGGGTTAATATGGTTTCAAAAAGAAGAAGAAAGTAAGATAGAAAAGATATCTTTACATTCTCCAATGGAGATTGTTATGGGAAATACAGGTAAAATAGCTGACACCTCTAAAGCTGTAGCCGGTGTTAAAGAAAGGAAAGAAAAACATCCAGAAAAATATCAAAAAATTTTCGATAGAGCAGAAAATATAGCTTATCTTGCTAAAAATGCTTTCAAAAATGAGGATCATAAAGAAATTGGGAAACTCATGGATGAAAACCATAAACTTCTACAACAAATCAAGGTTTCCTCAAAAGAACTTGATTTTCTAGTAAAGCTTGCCAAGGATCATGGTGCAATAGGAGCAAAACTAACAGGTGGAGGACTTGGAGGGAATATGATAGCTTTGACACCTGGTAGGGACTTACAAAATGAAGTTGCAAATGCAATGGAAAAAGAAGGTTTTCAAACTGTTAAAACTGTCATAGGGGCAACCAGAGAAGGTAGCAAATAATGAAATTAAGAGAATTTTTAAAAAAGTTAGAAAAAGAAAAAGAACTAATTAGAATTAAAAAAGAAGTTTCAACTAAATATGAAATTGCAAACATAATTTATTCTTTAAATGAAAAACCTACTATCTTCGAGAATATAAAAAATTTTGATTATCCGATATTTGCAGGTATAACTTCAGATAGGGATATAATATCTAAAGGCTTAAAAACAACAAAAAAAGAGCTTTTACCTAATCTAGTAACCTCTCTTAGAAAACCAAAAAAGCCGGAAGTTCTAAAAAAAGGACCATGCCAGGAAGTAATAAATAAAAATCCAGATACGGCTAAACTACCTTTTCTCCACCATCTTAAAGGAGACGGGGGAAGATACGCAACCGCTACTGTTTCTACAATAAAAGATCCAGAAGCAGGAAGAAATGTAGCCTATCATAGACTGATGGAAATAGGGAAAAATAAACTTACCGCTCGTTTGATAAAAAAAAGACAAACCAGAACAACTTATGATAAAACCGATGAGGACTTAGAAATGGCGGTATGCATAGGAAATTCAATACCTGTTATGATTGCTGCATCTCTTGGCCCACCTCAAGGGGTAGATGAATTCAGCATAGCTAATGCCCTCGATGACACGGCTCTGGTGAAATGTGTTACCAAAGATCTTGAAGTTCCAGCGGACTCGGAAATTGTTCTAGAAGGGAGATTAACTAAAAACAGGGATAAAGAAGGACCTTTTGTTGATCTCACAGAAACAAGAGATGTTGAAAGACAAGAACCTATTTTTGAAGTAGATTGTATAACTCATCGTAAAGACGCAATGTATCAAGCTCTTCTACCAGGCCGACTTGAACATAAAACCCTTATGGGTATGCCAAAAGAACCTACAATATATGACGAAGTAAGTAAAGTAACAGACTGTAAAAATGTTCTCATAACTATGGGTGGGGGAAGTTGGCTTCATGGAATAGTTCAGATAAACAAGAAGAACTCTGATGAGCCTAAAAAGGCCATCGAAGCAGCTTTTAAGGGACACGGAAGCATGAAACATGTAGTAATAATCGATGGAGATGTTGATATCTACGATCCAAAATCTGTCGAATGGGCTATTGCAACTAGGTTTCAAGCAGACAAAGACCTAACGATAAAAAAGAACCAGCCTGGAAGTAGTCTTGATCCCTCCGGTAAACATGTTCCCGGGAAAAAAACTAGAACTTGTAAATTAGGTTTAGATGCAACAATCCCTCCCGATGTTGATCCTGAAAACTATGAAACGGTATCTTATAAAAAAGTTGATGTGGATGAATACCGTAGGTGAAGGAAAATATAAAACCTGGGCTAGAAAAGAAAAAATCGGGGACGATTTATTAATAATCGTTGGCGGAGGAGAGAAAACACATATCGGAAGCATAATAATCTGTGAACCTTCTAAAAAAACAAGGATAATCAAAATGGGGAGACATAAAGACCATATTATACTAAAACCAATAGCTGAAAAAGCATCAAAAAAATATAAAACTAAAACAATAGCTTTAGGTGGAATACATATAGATAACGCATCGGATAAAGAAATTAAAAAAATTATAGATAATTGTGAGAGGCTGACAGAATGTATTTAACAAAAGAGGAAGAAAAAATTCTTAATGGCGAAAAGGGAGAAATAAAGGAGAGGCTTTTTAGATTATTAGTAAGACTAGGTGACATATACAACGCTGAGAAAATGATACCAGTAGGCTCAGTACAAGTAGCAGGTGTCTCCTATAAATCAATTGGAAACCCTGGATTAGAATTCTTGGAAGACATAGCAAATAAAAACGCAAAAGTACAGGTTTTGACATACCTTAATCCAGCTGGAATGGATCTGGAAGATTGGGGAAAAATAGGTTTTCCAGAAGAATTTGCAAAAAAACAGATTAGAATAATGGATGCATTCAAAAGAATGGGTATAGTTGTATCTTCCACATGCACCCCCTACCTTTCAGGTAATTTACCAAGATTTGGAGAACATATTGCATGGTCTGAATCAAGTGCAGTTTCGTTTTCAAACTCTGTAATTGGAGCAAGAACAAATAGAGAAGGAGGGCCTTCAGCCCTGGCAGCAGCAATCTGCGGAAGAACACCTAACTATGGTCTCCATATCTGGGAGAATAGACAGCCAGACATAAAAATTAAGGTAAACGCTGAGTTAGAATTCACCTCGGACTTTGGAGCATTAGGATATATAGTGGGTAAAAAGGTAAAAAATAAAATACCTTACTTTACAGGTATACCCACCAATGCAGATACAGATCAACTTAAAAGTCTTGGTGCCGCTATGGCTGCATCTGGGGCTGTAGCATTATATCATGTCGATAAATTAACTCCTGAATCCTATCGAATTGATAAAACAGGTCTTGAAACTATAGAAATAGATCAGAAGGAAATTGAAGAAACGTATGATGAATTAACGTCATCGGAAGATACTGATATAGTCATCCTTGGTTGTCCACATGCTTCTTTAAAAGAAATTTCTAAACTTGCCAATAAACTCGAAGGAGAAAAACTGAAAAAACCCGTATGGATCTGTACCTCAAGGATGAACAAGGAAGCAGCGGATAGGATGGATTATACTAAAAAGATAAGACAGGCCGGTGGAAATGTAGTTGCTGATACATGTATGGTAGTATCTCCAATAGAAGATATGGGTTATAAAAAAACAGGTGTTAACTCAGGTAAAGCAGCAGCTTATTTACCCGGTTTTTGTAAACAAAAAATTAGGTTTGCGAATATCGATAAACTTCTGGAGGGACAAATATGAAGGGAAGAATTATTTCCCCTGGGAAAGTTAAAGGTAAAGCAATTGTTTCATCAGAACCAATCGGTTTTTACGGCGGTATAGATATTAATACAGGGATAGTAATTGAGGAGGGGCATCCTCTTGAAGGAAAATCTATAAAAGATAAAATCTTAGTTTTTCCCTGTGGGAAAGGATCAACTGTTGGTTCATACGTAATTTATGGTTTAAATAAAAATAAGGTGGGTCCTAAGGCGATTGTTAATGAAGAAACTGAAACTATTGTAGCGACTGGTGTAATCCTTGCAGGCATTCCCTGTATAGACAAAGTTGATATCGATAAAATTAAAGATAATGATTCATTGGTTTTAGATGCCGATAACGGAAATTTAGAGATTAAATAACAAAAAGAGCTTAGAAATAAAACTTTCTATCTTTACTTTTTTTAAATTAATGCTCTCATATTCCACGAAGCTGCGATACCATCTAAATTGATTTCAATTTGTTCTCCTTCGTTATTCTCCCATTTTATTTTTCCGCCTACTACACTTCGTCCAATCTTCATTCCTACATAAGTTGGTAGTTTCCAAATCTTTTCGTATGTATTATCAATTTTCATGTTTAGAGTTAATTGTATATCTCCTTTTTTGAATAATGGTTGAATGGAGCTAGGGTTTGCTTCTAAATTGATTTTAGTAGGCATTTTTACAAATAAAACTACTTTATTTTCTGATTTATCTGATTTTTTTACTGTTACGTCAATATTTTCTAGCATGGTAAACGTTTTTCCATGATCTGTCGTAATCAACAATGATCCGAATGGGTTCAATTTGTTATCTTGTGTATCTACTACTGTATGCCTAGCTTTATAGTTACTGAAATATATTACCCATCCGTTGTCTAAAACTATATGGAACCAATCCCATTCCTTTATTGTCCCTGTATTTACAATTCTAGGTGTCCAAGAATGTTCGTGAGTACCAGTTCCATGTACTTTATGTTCTAATCCATCTATTGTGACTGTGCCTGTTACGTTGATTCCAGTGTACATGTAGTTCGCTATATTGCTTTTGGATTTTTGGAACACGTTCTCCCCATAACTCCATATTGGATCTGAGGATGAAAAGAAATTAAGATCTATTATTATATTATGTGCTTTATCAATTTCGTTATCTTCTATATGTATGTGCCATTCTGGAGCTTGGCCTTCAACCCATGAATCTTCAAATTCAACGTTTACCCCTGGTGTTTTAGCTTGGAGAGCAGGTTCTTTAATGAGTCCCAATCCTCTTTTTTTATTAATTAAACCACCGTATTCTTCTCCATTTGGTCCATGAAGTGTTACAACCAACATATCTGGTTTCAATGTACCTAATAAATCTCCGCGGGCCATATGGTTGAAGCTAACAGTTAATGTCCATCCTGCTAAGTCGCTTTTTTCGCTGAAGACAGCAGTATAATACCACCATTCTCTACATGTTCTAATTTCATGAAAATGTTTTCCTTCATCAGTTGGGGAAACAGCTCTAAGAAAACCTGGAAGAACTGAGGTAGGAGGAGTTGGAATCTTTTTTGAATCTGTACTTTCATATTCTTCTTCCTCTTCCTCTACAGGTTCTTCTTGTTCCACTTTCTCTTCCTTTTTATCAGGTGTTTCAAAAATATCTATATTATAGAATACCAATGAGGCTACAAGAATCATAATGCATACTATTATTACATCTAACTTCTTGAACTTAATTTTCATCGGTATCAAAATTTACTTTTGTATATTAGTTTAATAAATGTTCTTATACAACTATTATCAAAAATATCTGATAATTAATTATTTTAAAAACAATCAATTTAAAAAATTTTTTTTATAGAAAAAACTTAGAAATGAAGAATAAAAAATTGTTGCTTTTACACTATTTTTTTCTCTCGCACTACGATCTGCATATGTGTTTACATACTTAGATGCTAAAAAACGACTTAAAAGCCAGATTGATTCTAACAATAAAAAGGAGGAATGGGAAGGAAAAAACTAGATAAGTTTTTTTTGAGATATACCCATCCAATTTTACCCCTCCAAAAAAACACCTCTACTCCTTCCCATCCCTAAAACCCCCTTTATTATTTTTTTTTTCATAATTTGGATTAAACCGGGAGAGCTGTTCAGAACGTTAATAACATAGTTCTGTAATTACTTTAGATTAAAAAAAAGAAATTGGCGGGATTATATGGTTTCTGAAAATGATATCCAATCAAAATTTGAACAAGAATTAAAACTAATAGAAAATGATGAAATAAGAAAAAAGATTGTAGCTATCTGGAAAAAAGCATTAGAAATAGGAGGGTGGAAAAAATTAAAAGAAATACCTTTTACCCTTCTTTTTGAAAATTCAGGCACTCTAGTTGACCATACGAAGAGAGTTGTTAAACTAGCGAAAGCGGTAATTGACAAAAGAGAAGAGAAATTAAACCAAGACTATCTAATTGCAGGAGTGCTTCTACATGACGTGGGTAAGCTTCTGGAATATGAAAGAAAACAAGGAAAAATTTCCAAAGGAGGATATGGAAAAAAATTCAGACACCCTCTATCTGGGGCAAAGCTCGCCTGGCAGGTAGGGCTTCCAGATGAAATAGTGCACATCATATATGCACACTCTCATGAAGGAGACGACACAAAACGTAGTCCAGAAGCAGTAATCGTTAATCATTGCGATTTCATAGATTTTCAAATAAAAAAAGGGATGGTAAAAAAATGAAAACTGTTAAAAACTCAGCAGGAAGAGAAATTCCACTTACGATTAAAGGAGAAAAATTTAGACCATTTAAAAAAGCAGAGAAAAACACCTGCGAATCTAAAGTAACAACTCTTACTGATGCACTAAAAAACTGCGGTTTAAAAGATGGTATGACTCTGTCTTTTCATCATCAGCTTCGTAA
>JAZKSQ010000065.1:0-8275 GCA_036625995.1 Thermoplasmatota archaeon
ACATGACAGAGGCTACATATATATTTCAATCCCACAATGGTCTTATTTTAACTCTGATTCTACAGCTAATAGCAGTCTGGGTTTGTTTGATGATTTCAATCCCACAATGGTCTTATTTTAACCAAGCGCCGTACTCCCTAAAAAGGGGGTTATATGTTTTTTTACAAAAAATAAATAATATGTTTTTTTATTTAAATGTTGATGTTGTTTTTTCGTGGATCTTTATAAAAGAACCACGGAAAGAGGCATCCACGAAACATTTTTTCTATATTACTTTTTTTTAGATTATACCTGAGATATCTACTTTACTTTCTCCAAGTTCCTCTCGGGTCATAAATTTTTTACTTCGCATAGTGTAAACCCTCACTGAATCTTCATCTGTATCAATAATTTCTTTAACTCGAGTTTTAACTTTTCTCAACTCTGCCTTGGTGAGTTCTCCTTCGAAAACCGAGTTTTGAACCCAGTTAAGATACTGACGAAGAAATTTTTTCATATGATTAACTCTTTTTACGTTTACATCATATACTATTATTACATACAAAAATTTACCACCACATAACCAATGGTTTATATTCTTTTGTCCTAAGTATATGTTTTACCAGTTTATAAAGCTCAAGTCTGATTAGACGACGATATGAAACTTTACGGTTAAGGCCTTTATGTTTAATAGTCCGCTTAAGACGTTTATCGAATTCTTTTAAAAAAAGTTTCCTTCCGCTATCTGATAGCAACATATCTCCAATTTCTCCATCAAAATGTTTATCATCCAACATGTTTTTATTAACCAGTTTGAAAATCACTCTATCCACAAGTATTGGTTTAAAAATCTCTGCTACATCCAAAGCCAAAGAAAACCTTCTCTCAAAAGGTTCATGAAGAAAAGAAACCGCTGGATGTAACTGGGTGTTATAAATCTCAGAAAGAACACTAGTATACAACTTAGAATTACCGAAGCTAATCAACGTATTCATACGGTTAGTAGGAGGTCTACGTCTACGTACCTTCATTTTAAAACCCTCAGGAACAATCTGGTCGATAGTATGATAATAAATCTCCCTGGTTTTACCTTCAACTCTCATCACACCAGAGATACCCTTTGTTTTCGGAAGACATTTCAACAATTTTTCAATCTCACCAACCTGTTTTTTTAAACCAGAACAATCCCTTGCATAATAATTCAAATTACGAAGAATGTTCTTAGCTGAGCCTTCCACAATTTTTTTAGCTAAAAACATACGTTTATCCCGGTTTAGGTAACACTCAGATTGTTTAACTACTAAATCACCGGAAATCAAAGTTTCACGTGGATAAAGACTGCTTTTATACCAGCCGTAATAATCAAAAAAATGAACCGGGATACCCTTCTTACCTAAAAACAAAATTACACCTGAGGTGAGATTAACAGAGCCATAACAAAAAATAGAATTAATTCGGTTAATTGGAATTGCACGATGTGTATTTTCGTTGATAAAATAGATGGTATTTTCCTTTCTTTTAAGGTCTCCATCCTGAGTTATATAATAATCATTTTTCATACTTAAACCCAACAAAATTCATAATAACTACATTCATTACAGTAAGGTCTTCTCTTAGGCGGAGGAGGCGTATCTTTAAAAACTATATTCTTTATCTTCTCTACAATCTCTTCTAATTCCTCAACAATTTTTTTATTTAATTTTAGTTCTTCTTTTTTCCGCTCGGTAGGGTATACCAAAAACGCTCTTGCTTTGACACCTTTTTTTCTCAGAAACCACTGATAGTAGTACAGCTGATATTTCGAAGGCTCTTCCAGCTTACTTGATTTTTTTATCTCATAAATACAAATATCGCCATTTTTTTCAACTACATCTAAAGCTATAGTCCCTAAGCGTAATTCTTTTTTCTTTCTGAAATAAGAACTTTCTTGGATTTGCCTTCCAATTTTAATATTTTCATCTTCATAATTTAAATTTATATTGTGACTAAAAAACCATAACTCTCTTTTACAGGTTTTGTAATATTGAACCATAACTCCCGTGATTTTATCTCGCTTTTTAATCATAAAAATCTATCCTCAAAAGTAGAGATTGGTAATTTGAAACCGGTGTGTTCATCATACCATCTATCTATCCTCTCTCTTTCAACCAAATACAAAGTCTCCATACCTTTAACTGTTGGCAGAGCAGCTATTTTTTCTCTCATTTCCTCATCCTTAACTCTCAGATCAATTATGTTTTTATAAAACTCGTTTTTCATTGACAACATTTTAGCCTTTCTTATATAACCAAAATTAGAATCACAAATCTCTTCTACTTTCCTTCTAATTTTTACAGCATCTTTATCCTTCTCAACAAAAACAGAAACCTCTTCGTAATTCTTTGAAATAAGTTTAAACTCTCTAGCCTTGGAAAACTTTAGATTTTTAATGTAATTTAAAATCTCCTCAGAATCTCTATCAGAACCTCTACTATTCAAAATTCTATAATAATTTTTAACACCATGGAAATTAAAATCTTTCTCAGAAAAAGATTGTAAATCATCCAGACTCTTATCAGTACAATTTAACAAAGAACTATCATAAATATACCTACTATAATCTACCATACTTCCATCATATCTATCATCCACCAATTTTACTATACTAACTTCTCCTTTCTCTTTACTATTCTCTCTATTACATCTACCAGCAGCCTGAACTATAGAATCAAAAGGCGCAAAATCACGAAATACAACATCCAAATCAATATCCACACCAGCCTCAATCAACTGTGTAGAAACAACTATCTTCTGATTTTTACTTTTCTTGATTCGCTTTATTTTATTCAACCTGTCTTGGGGTAAAAGATTAGTTGAAAGAAATATCAAATTCTTCTCTACATCTACATCCTCCCCTAACTTTTTGAATAATTCTTCAGCTGATCCTTTGGTATTCATCACAGCCAATATATCCTTATTTGACTCACCAAATACACTCAGAATCCTATCCTTTAGTTCATCAATATCCTCAATTTCTCTCTCATCATTGTACTCAATCCTATCTAAAGTACTAAAAAAAATTTCCTTATCATCTACAAGTTCAGTGATTTCATCCGGTTCAAAAATCAACGGTTGGGTAGCCGTCATAAAAATGATCCAACACTCATACCTATAAGCCAATTTACAAAGAAAATTATTAATAAGTTTCCAATATTTTCTTGGAATAGACTGAATCTCATCCAAAATTATTATAGAATTAGTTATATTATGAAACTTCCTAGCTCGATTTTTTTTATTAGTAATCATACTCTCAAAAAGCTGGATAAAAGTTGTAATTATGATCTCAGATTGCCAACTCTCAGTTAGTAAAAGATCTGAGATAGGGTTTCTTTTATCTTCTTTTTTACTAAAACCTTTCGACAGGAAATGATGTTTTAAAAGAATCTCTGGCGACATGTCTTCTATACCAAGCTGAAGGACTTTCTCAATAGTATCATAATTCTGCTCTATAATACTCAAAAAAGGAAGAGAATAAATTAAACGCGGAGTAATACCAAATTCATCATTTATCCGTCCCCTCAGCTTCAGAGCTACTCTAAACGCGGAAAGAGTTTTTCCTAAACCAGTAGGCAAAGTAATCGAAAAAACTCTATTTTTTGATACATCAACATCATCAATTTTATCCATTATATATGTAGACGCTTTATCTCTCAATCTGTTGATCTCCTTATCCTTAGGCCGTACTACATTTTCAATATACTTTGTAACAATATCCGATGAAGGAACTTTTTTTCTCTTAGGATATCGGATCCCTGCAGAACTAAATTTATCCGCCTCCTGTAACACTGAATACAGAAACAAAGCATCCATAAAATAATCCAATTCCTCAATTTGAATACCAAGATCAAAAGCATTTTTTTTGATTTCTCTAAAAATATCCTTCTCCTCTGAGAGCATCCCTTCTAAAAAACCATCTAAATCAACATGAAAATCAAAATTCTCATACAAATCACAAACCTTTTTAAAATTATCCTTTATATCTTCTACCTGTTTCTTCATAATTTGATAATTATTTCCCCCCGTCCATTGTTCAATAATCTCTTCTCTACTCAAATCTGCCAGGTTACCATGATGTTTTAAAACAACATACCAACCAATTATAGGATATAAAGAATCATCTAAATCCAAATTCTTCTGAATAATATAATAGGTGAATGCTGCTGAAATCCTTGAGTGGTTTTTTATCGGTTTATTATATACAGAATCTTCTAAGTTCCTGATATAATTTTGAAAAAAAGTGGTTGATTTACCGAAATCATGGCAACCTGCAATTATTTTAGCTAATTCTTGAAAATCTTTTCCGAAATTTTTTGAGGAGATTATTTCTTCTGCAATATTCATTGTTTCCTTTAGATGATCCTTCAATAAGGTTTCAGGGTGAGACAATAATTCAGAGGAAAAGGACATCTTCCTTTCCAACCTGGTGATAAGTTACGTCTTTGATGGTTAGAGGAAATCCTTTTTTTTCGTATACCACATCAATAAAGTCAGAAGGAACTCTGTCACCTTCAGAATTTATTTTCATATGCCCGGGGATTCTTTCTCTTTCGTATCTCAATTTTTCTTCTATTTGTATATTCGGAATGTATCTTCCTGGTATGACAGTAGATATCTTTTTTTCAGAAGAAGTTTTCTTAGCAGATTGCTTTGTACCAATATATTCAAACTGAGCAATAAACTCACTTAATCCTAAATAAGGAGTGTATACCGACTTGTGTCGTCTAAGTTTTTTTTCCAGTTTTTTGCGGATGTTTTTTTCTTTCAACCATAAATAAATCCTATAATCTGGTTTTTTTACTGCTTCAAGTGGAACCTGAATACGTTCAATTTTCTCAGGATAGTTTTTGTTATAGTGAATCAAATTTTCTGTTCTATCCTTGGTTTTCAAAAGATTAAGATTTATTCTGGTTTTCTTAACGGGGTTTAACAATTTTAATCCTATCTTAAAGTTATCTTCATTAAAAATTTCGTAATACTTATCTCTTTCGTAACCTAATATAGCACCTATTAGACCCATTACTGCAGTTCTTGGTGGTATACCATAGGTAAGAGGAGAAGTCGTGGTAAATATTTTTTTGAAATGGGCGTATTCTCCTTTTACATTCAATACGATTACTTCATCCATTTTAAATTCTGCCATTAATCCTTAAAAGATAGTGCTTTCACATCACCTATAGAAGAAAGTTGTTCAATGAAATCCTCCGGGGTTATTTTTTCTTCTCTGTAAAAAAGTTGAAGTTTCTGATTTACTTTATACCGTATCCCGCCAATCCTTGAAGAATTATTTTTTAAATCATCAATTAATTCTGTGACGTCTAGGTAATGTTCATTTACTTCTCTTATTTCTTTATCCTCCTTTTCTGATATTAGTTTTAAGGATTTGTTTAACTCACCAATATGAAAATCATTTTCCTTATAATCAACAACCAACAGCATCCTTGGGGTATGACCCTTCTTGGACCTTGTAAGTAGATTCTTGGTTCCGTTCCAAAGACCTTCGAATAGCAAATCAACATCTCTTTCAGTTAATCCTGTATCTTTAGCTGCATTTTCATTGATAATACCATGGAAAATTATTAAGGAATAAGGTGTTACCCACATCTCTGTCATCGTACCCTGTTCTACATCTTTTCTAGAAGGCATAACAGTCGTTCCTCTTATAAATGTCGGAGTGACTTTATGTAATGATTTACCGAAATTAAATTGTACAGGTCCTATTTCAGTAATGGTACTATTTTCCACGGCAATAGTTGCTCCAAATAATCGTAGATCTGTATAAGTTTTCAAAAGAGCTTTTCTCAAATTTGCTATACTAATGTCACCTAAAGCTTCATTTAGTTTTTTATCTGATGTCTCACTTACATCTTCTAGGTCAATTTTCCAATTTTCAAATTCATCTTTGTTTCTTGCGAGGAATTCAGATAGTCGTTTACTCCGTGTTTTTTGTGTCCCATCTTTCTTTTTTTCTTCTTTGATGAAAATATTTTCTCCGATATCATCCAAATAGTCTCTTACAGTTCTCTTCAGTCTAACATCTGTAACAAAATTAATCTCCGTTTCATCATCAATCCGGGGTTTATCTTCATCTAAAGGATCACCGTTTGGATTAGCATTCTCCACATCATATAAAAATACTATTTCAGATCTATTTTTTATATGTTTTTCTTTATTCATTTTTTTCACCTTCTTTATTTTTGGAGGGTTTAAACATATTTCCTAAGTTTAAACCAAGAGAAAAGTAATAACTTATGATGTCGTTAGAAACAGTCCATCCGGAATTTTCCGCCTTTATAAGATACATTGATGCAGTTTCTCTTAAATTTCTATAAGCTAGGTCTCTATCATATTGTATAAACTTATTTTTTAACTCTGAATGTAGTCTTTGCAACTTTCTTTCATCAAGACGTAACCCACATAATTTTTTTCTAAATGGGGTATTTCCTCTTTTACTAGCTTGTACCCCCAAAAATAGACTTGTTACAACACCTTGCAAGAAGGATGCTTTTTTTTCTGGTTTATCAAATGCTTTAGAATATTCATCAAAAAAATCATCGATTTCCTTTATTTCAGTTTTCCAAAATTTTTCTTCTTTTTCCACATTATTACCTCCTAAAAGATTTAGTCTATATAAAAAGTTCAAAAAGAGAAAAGAGTTAATAGCGTAGTGTCTCTCATAGTTCTTCTGCCTAAACCTTCTTCTAGTTTCTTTCAAGAAGAGGTTAATCAATCGGTCATAAGATATTTTATCTTTTCTTAGAATTTTAGTTGCATATTCCAATCCAGTATAACTCAAATCCGATACTTCTTTTCTATTTGGCGATATTTTAAATATAAGGGATTCTAAATATCCTCTGTCTTTCATGTTTTTTCTATTTTTTATTCTAATGCTTTTGTAATTTTCAAGATCAATTTTTTCCAGATTATCATAATCAAATATAAACCCCTCTTCTAGATTTTTTATCTTCTCATTTATTTCCTTAAGATAAGATGGAGGTACATCACTAACAAATTCTTCAATCCGTTGTTGCGATTGTTGTGGTTTTGTATAAAACAAAAAATGTAGATTAATAGTAGATGGTTTTTCTTCCATAACTACCGAGGTTATGTAGTCTTCAACTGAAATCAATGGAAAATCAACGCCCTCCTCGATTTTTGATTTTTCTATACGGGACAAAATATTGGAATAATCCTTTTCAGAATGATAACCTAATATAAATTCAGGAATTACATAATAATTGAGCCTGTTTTCAAAAGGAATTCGAAATGGGAAAGTATTATTTTCTAGGAAGTTTTTTCCTAGCTGTAAATAAAAAGAACAATCTTCACAAATTGGTATTCTTTGATGTGATTTAGACAGGTTAAAGTATGGTGCAAAGCCTTTTTTATCCAGGTTATAAAAGGGAAATGGAAAAGCAAAACCTGCAACCTCTTTTTCTTCTTGACATAATATGCATTTCCCTTTGCCTGCTGAATTAGATCCATATTTATTTTTCCAGTTTTCTATAGCAACATTCTCTAGTTTTTTCTTAAAAACTTCAAAATCATCTACAAAATGCTCTTTCCCACCTTTTACTATCTTAATAGTTAAAATAGTTTTATCTTTTTCATCTGTATCCAAGCCTTCATATATTTTACTAACTTCTTCTCTGATCTTTTTTTCTTTATCTCGGTATTCCTCCATTATATTTTTCGTTAACTCAGAGGAACCACCATACTTCTTAAACCATCCATAACCCCAAATTCGCTGTAAAGTATCTCTACCATCTTCTGCTTTTTCTTTTTCGCTTATGGTAGAATAAAGCCTTGTTATTTTAGATGAAGGAGAGAAATCTCCTCCACGGGGAGACCCCCTCATATACAATATTTTTCTACCTTTACTCCTGTCATAATCTTCTACGTGCGTACCGATATATTTAACCTCATCATTTATATTAAATTTGATAGCAATAATTTTCTGGCAATTGGACAATTTATCTAAATCTAATAGAGATTCAAATTTACTGATATCTTCATTAGCTTCCATGTATTGTCCAAGCTCATATAGCGCTCTAAGCACCAACAACCACCTCCATGCATCCGAATCCCATGGCGTTTTTTTCTCCTAGTCCGGTGTTGTATGCAAATTTTTTTAGTTGTTCACTGGTATGCATTTTGAAGTGCATAAGGGAGCATCGGCGGAATGTTTTTCTTTTTCCATTGCCAATTCTAACTTTTTTACTTTTGAAATTTTCAACATCTGTTATTTCAAAAAAATCCT
>JAZKSQ010000066.1:0-8222 GCA_036625995.1 Thermoplasmatota archaeon
CAATTTTCCTAAACCATTAAATATAGGTTTTTGTTTTTGTGGAACTAAAAGAATTTAAATATATGAAAAAAAAAGTTTGGAAGATCAGTTTATGAAGAGAAGTTCTCGTTCTTGGAAGAAAAAAGGAAATATGCGATGGAAATGGCGTAAAAAAAGAATGAAAAAAAGAAAAAATAAATGAATACACTTGATTTTATGGGGGCATGGTGTAACCCGGCATCATTGTGGGCTCCAGTTAGGTATGATTAAAAGAGGGTCATCTGAACTGATGATGAGTAACTGGAGCGATGACCTGATAGAAGAGACCCGCCGATCTGGGTTCAAATCCCAGTGCCCCCATTTAGAAAATTTAATTAACAACAAAAGTATGTGTGGTTTGATAGAAAAATGGATCAAGTAGAAGATATATTCAACATTAAACTTAAGAATTTCAACCTATTGACATTGATTTCGGTTCTATTTTTAATATCAGGGATCATCTTTTATATAGGATGGATAGTCACTTACGGAGTATTTTATGACATAGGAATTTATTCTATAACTATAGTTTTTGTTCTAGCTGGAATACTCGGTATATTATTAACCCTTAGAGAATAAAAAAAATAATTTTTTTTATTAGTACTTCTTTTTTTTACCATTTTAGAACCGGTTTTTTAGTAGCTTTTACTTCGTCTATTCTTTTCACCGGGGTGTTTTTAGGTGAGTCTTTTACTTCTTCTGTTTTCTCCTGAGATATTTTAATCAAGGTTTCTACATATCTATCTAGATCTTCTTTAGATTCTGTCTCTGTTGGTTCTATCATCAGTGCTTCTTTTACTATCAGAGGAAAGTAGATTGTCGGTGGATGTAGACCATGATCTAGAAGTCTTTTAGCTACATCAAGTGCTTTGACATCTTTTTCTTTTTTTAGTTTTTGACAGCTTATTACAAATTCATGTTTTCTTAGATTACGATAGGGTAGTTCATACATATTGTTTTTTGATTGTTTTATTTTTTCTTTTAAGTAATTGCAGTTTAAAACAGCTTGTTCAGAGGCTTTTTTTAATCCGTCTTTTCCCATCATCGTGATATAGACGTATGCTTTTAGAATTACCGGAAAGTTTCCGAAATCAGCCTTTATTTTACCTATAGATTCAGGTGCATCATAATCTAACATATATTGATTTTTCTTTTTTACTATCCTTGGGACAGGCAGGAATTTTTCTAGTTTCATATTTACGCCGATAGGACCACTTCCTGGTCCACCGCCGCCATGAGGTGCGCTAAAGGTTTTATGTGGGTTTAAATGCACTATGTCAAAACCCATATCTCCAGGTCTTGTAACCCCCATGTTTGCGTTCATGTTAGCTCCATCGTAATAAAGTAAAGCCCCTGCATCATGAACCATCTCCGATATTTTCAATATATCAGATTCAAATATCCCTAATGTGTTGGGGTTAGTAAGCATAAAACAGGCTGTTTTATCTGACAAAGCTTTTTCTAATGCCTTTAAATCAACGGTTCCTTCCTCGTTTGAAGGTATTTCTGTAAGTTTATATCCTGCCATGGTTGCACTAGCTGGATTGGTTCCATGTGATGTATCAGGTAAAATGATTTCGTTTCTCTGGCTTTCATCGTTGTATTCATAATATGCATCTGTCAGAAGCATTCCAAGGAATTCCCCTTGTGCCCCTGCAGCTGGTTGAAGACAGAAATAATCCATACCTGTAATCTCACAGAGCATTCTTTCTAGCTCAAACATTATCTGCAGATTACCTTGCGTCATAGATACAGGTTGACTAGGACTGGTTTCTGAAAACTCTTGCCAGCCGGCTATTTTTTCACAGAGACGAGGGTTATATTTCATGGTGCATGAACCTAAAGGATATATGCCGTTGTCTATACCATAATTCATCTGTGATAGCCTATGGAAATGCCTTACCACCTGTGTTTCATCTAAGTCAGGTAAACCTGTTTTTCCATCTCCTTTTAAACTGTCAGGTATGTCGATTTTAGGTTTTTTTGTTTCTTCGCTTTTATGTTTTATTTGATTTAGCAATGGTTCATCATATTTAGCTGATCTATACATCAGAGATCACCTCTCTTATAGAGCTGGCAAGTCTTTTGATTTGTCGTTCATCATATGTCTCTGTTATTCCGGTTAGCATACAGTTTTTTAGATCTGGATAGTCATCTTCTAAAAGAAGACCAGGGATTATTTTTTCTTGTATTAATTGATCATATATCTTATTGATATCTTTTTTAGTTTTAACTACGAATTCGTTGAAATGTTGTCCTGTAAATTTTTTTTCAATTCCGTTGATTTCTTCTAGTTTTTCTGATAGCTTTTGTGCTTTTTTGAAGTTTTCTTCACTGGTTTTTATCAGTCCTTTTTCACCTAGCCATGCTAGATAACATGTTGCTGCTAATGCACATAGTCCTTGATTGGTACATATGTTGCTGGTTGCTCTTCCTCTTCTAATATGTTGTTCTCTTGTTTGAAGTGTCATGCAGAATGCTTTTCTTCCGTCTTCATCTTCGGTCATACCTATTAGACGGCCGGGTATTTTTCGAATGAATTTTTGTTTACATGCAAAAATCCCCAGTGTCGACCCGCCGAAATCTTGAGGGTTTCCGAGTGTTTTTCCTTCTCCTATTACAATATCTGCCCCATATTCCCCAGGTTTTTTAAGTATCCCAAGTGACAGAGGAGCAGTTCCTACCACAAATAAAGCATTTTTATTATCTAGTTGTTCTTTTATCTGATCTACCTGGTCTTCTAATATTCCAAAAAAGTTTGGGTTTTCTAGATACAGTCCCATTGTATCTTCGTCTATTTTTGTTTTTAGTTTCTCGGTATCTATTTTTCCAGTTTTTCGATCGTAGGGTATTTCTTTTATTTTGATTCCAGGGCCTTTGATATAGTTTTGTAGGATTGATTTTTTGTCCTTGGAGATGTTTTCAGGTATTAGAAAAGTATTTTTTTTTCTTTTTATTCTTTTACACATAAGTGCTGCTTCACCGAGTGCGGTTGATCCGTCGTATAGTGAGGCGTTGGCTAGGTCCATTCCTGTTATACTTGATATCATGCTTTGGTATTCGAACATTGCCTGTAGGAATCCTTGGCTTGCCTCTGATTGATAGGGTGTATATGCGGTGAAAAATTCTGCTCTGGAGATTATTGATTTTACAATTGCAGGTATATAGTGTGGTTTCGGTTTTCCTCCGGCGAAACTTAATACTTCCTTTAGAGATTGGTTTTTAGCTGCTATCTTTGATAATTTTTTTTCTGTTTCTTTTTGAGATAAACCTTTGTTGAGATTTAAATCTTTGATTCTTATTTCTTCGGGTATATCCGAAAATAGTTCATCTATTGATGATAGACCTATTTCTTCTAGCATTTCTTTTTCGTATAACTGATTAGGAATAAACTTCATAGTTTGTGTACTCCCCAATCCAACCTGTATCGGAAAGGAGTTAAATAATTTTGTGTAAAAAAAAGGAAGATACAGGTTTTTTTAATGAAAGTTTTTATATTCATGTTTAGGTTTCATTTTTTTTAGTTTATGATGCCTTTATATCGTTTTGAAAATGGAGAGAAGAGTGATTTATCTGTAGGTAAGATAGTCTGTTTGGCTCGTAATTATCGAAAGCATGCTGAGGAGATGGAATCTGATGTTTCAAAGGATCCTTTGGTTTTTTTAAAGCCTTCTAGTTCTGTGATTTTCAATAACGATTCTATTGTTATTCCTGATTTTACTAGTTGTGTTCATCATGAAGTAGAGTTAGGTGTAGTAATAAGAGATAGATGTAGTAAAGTTGAAAAACAGAATGCTCTGGATTATGTTTTGGGTTATTCGGTTTCTATTGATGTAACTGCTCGTGATATACAATCGATTGCTAAAGAGAATGGTTGGCCTTGGAGTATTCCTAAAGGTATTGATACATTTTCGCCGATTAGTAACTTGGTTTTGAAAGAAAATGTTTCTGATCCTAATGATCTTTCTTTGATGTTGAAGGTTAATGGAAAGATTAGGCAAAAGTCTAGTACTAGTTTCATGGTAAATAAAGTTGAGAGAATTATTGAATTTGTATCGGGTTTTATGACGCTTTATCCCGGTGATTTAATTATGACTGGTACACCTGAAGGTGTTTCTGAGATAAAAGATGGTGATGTAGTAGAGGCTTTTTTGGATAAACATTGCTATCTTAAGGTTAATGTATCTAAAAAGTAACATATAGATATATTTCTCTAGTATTCAAATCCTTCCCTTGCAGGAAATTTTTTCGGATTTGGATGTTTAATATTTTTCATTTTCGTTACAATATCTGCTTTTTTTATTATACTTTTTTCTGCATGTCTTCCAGTTAAAATTAGTTCAATCTCATCTGGTTTTTCATCTATTAACTTCTCGATTTCTTCTTTTTTAATTAAACCATATTCTAATGCTACGTTTATCTCATCTAAAATAACTAGTTTATAATTTCTTTTTTGGATGATCTCTTGTGTTTTTCTAAGCGCGGTTTTGGCCAGTTCGAAATCTATGTCATCTGGTTTTTCTTTATCCACAAAATTTTTTCTTCCATACTGCCATGTTTTGCAATTCTCTATTTTTTCTATTGATTTTATCGCGTTATCTTTTTTTTCTTTCATAAATTGTATTATCGCTACATTATAGTCTTTTCCAAGGGCTCTTAGTGCAAGCCCTAAAGCGGCGGATGTTTTTCCTCTTCCCTTACCAGTATAGATATGGGTTAGTCTTTTTTTCAAAAATAATCTTACCTCTCATCTCAAGATTTTTTTAATTTATAATAGATTGTTATTTGATACTATGTTTTTAATCTTTTTTCATAATCAAACAAATTTTTTTATCTGAATATTTTTTTATATGTAAGATTTACAGAAAAGTTTTAAATATCTACAAAAGAAGAAAATTCTTCCAGGAGTGCATTTATTATGAAACATAAACATAGTAAAATTGGTGAATATGGCATAAGATGGAAGAAGGTTGAAGGTTACACTACAAAAGATGGTAGAAAAATTCCTCCTCATCTGAGAAAAGAAGAATTTGAATGGAGTAACAACTAAACATTTTTTTATTATATTTTTAATTTTTTTCCATCGTAGCCAACAATTATTTTTATTTTGTTTTTCTCTCCGATTTTTTTAATTCTATCTCTGGCTTTCTTAATGTCTTTATAGAACCATAAACCAAAATGAGTTAAAACAATTTTATCTGTATATTCCTTGAAAATATTTATTAGATCAGGTACACCAGTATGGCCATATATTTTACCTGTCTTTTTATCTCTTCTGATTCTGCCTTTTTTTCTTAAAAAACTAGCTTCCGTTATTACAAGGTCTAGGTTTTTAAAATAATGTCGATATTCTTTATTGATCCATATCATATCACCAGTATAAAGGATTTTTTTGTCTTCTTCTTTTTGTATAATATACGCCGTTGATTCGACTTTTTTGCTATGATGTGTCGGGATAGGTATTATATTATAATCTTTTATTTTTATCTTTTTTTCTGGTTTAACAATGTTGATTGTTTTTGCTTTAGGATGTTTTTCAGGGGCAAAAACAGGTGTTTTTGATGGTATTGTGTTTTTTGTTTTTTTTCTTACAAAATAGGCATGATCTGGATGTAGATGTGTTATGAAAATTTTTTTGGGTTTATATTGAAGATATTTTTTTTCTCCTATGTCAAAAAGTATTTTTCCATCAATTAATATTCCTGAATATTTGGAATGATAGGGGCTATTTGGTTGTCCTTCTCCTCTTGTACCTAGTATTTTAATGTTCATTTAATTGATTCCTCAAAAAAATTTTTTTTGATTTATTTTAACTTGTAATATGGCGTTATTAGAGGTAGACATTTATATTTCTTTTTTTTACCAAAAATTTATTAATAAACTATTTTGTTTTTTTGGCTTCATGGGTAAAAATCTTAGTAAGAATGAAGCTGAAAAACGTATTGAGGATCTTCGTGAGGAGATACGTTATCATAATTATCAGTATTATGTTTTAAATGAACCAGAGATTTCTGATGCTGAATACGATAAGCTTATGGAGGAATTAAAATCACTTGAGGGAAAATTTCCTGATCTTATAACTGCTGATTCTCCTACACAGAGAGTTGGGGCTAAACCTGCTGAGGAATTTGAAACAGTTGATCATGTTAAATCTATGTTGAGTTTGGATACTGCTGATGTTGATGAAGTTAGAGATTTTGATGAAAGGATTAAAAGAGAGCTTGATGTAGATGAGGTTGATTATGTTGTAGAACCTAAGCTTGATGGTCTAAGTCTGGAGATTATTTATGAAAACGGTGTTTATAGCCGCGGTGCAACCCGAGGCGATGGAAATAGAGGTGAAGATATTTCTGAGAACGTTAAAACGATTCGTGCTGTACCTTTGAGACTTCATAAAGACGATGATGTTTCTATTCCTGAAATGTTGGCGGTTAGAGCCGAGGGAATCATGCATATAGATGCTTTTGAAGAGTTTAACAAAAAACTTATTGAAAAAGGCGAAAATCCTATGGCTAATCCTCGTAACGCCGCAGCAGGATCTCTCCGGAGATTGGATCCTAAAGAAACAGCTGAACGGCCTTTAGATGTCTTTTTTTATGAAATAATGAACCATGAAGACCTAGATACTGATCTTTCTTGTCATATTGAGGCGTTGGATCTTATGAAAAAATTGGGTTTCAAAGTAAATCCTCATGTAAAACATTGTAAAAATATTGAAGAAGCAATTGATTATCATGACGAGATAGAAGAAAAAAGAGAGGACCTGGATTATGAGATTGATGGGGTTGTTATCAAGATAAATAGTTTTGATCTTCAGGAACGTATGGGTGTTAAATCACGTTCTCCTCGTTGGGCGGTAGCATATAAGTTTCCTCCTAGAAAAGAAGAAACACAGATACTTGATATTATTGTAAATGTCGGCCGTAGAGGAACTCTTACACCTATTGCTCTTCTAAAACCAGTGGATGTTCAAGGCGTAACTGTTTCCAGGGCTACTTTACATAATTTGGATTATGTTGAAGAAAAGGATATACGTAAGAAAGATTGGGTAAAAATTGTTCGTGCTGGAGATGTAATCCCTGAGGTTTTAGATGTAAATAAAGATAAAAGACCAGAGGATGTAGAAAAATTCTTAATGCCGGAAAAGTGCCCGGTCTGTGGTAGTAATGTAGAAAAACAGGGTGCCTATTATAGATGTACTGGTGGTCTTTCGTGTTCTGCTCAATTGAAAAGAAGTATTGAACATTTTTCTTCTAAAGGCGCTATGGATATTGAAGGACTAGGGGATAACACAGTTGATTTGCTTGTTGAAGAAAAAATCGTTGAACGTATCAGTGATATTTATCGTTTAGATAAGAATAAGTTGGTTGATCTTGAACGGTGGGCTGATAAATCAGCTGAAAATCTAATAGAAGCGATAGAGGATAGTAAAAAACGACGTCTTGCTAGGGTTATCTATGCTCTAGGTATACCTGAAGTCGGTCGGCATACCGCTCAGATTTTAGCGGATAAATATAAATCTATAGATGGTTTATCTGAAATTGAGGAAGGAGAACTTTTAGATATATATGAGATAGGTCCTGAGATTGCTAAAAATATTGTTGATTTTTTTAACGAAGAAAGAAATATTGAAGAAATTAAAGATTTAAAAAAGCTTGGTGTACAGATGAAACATGAAAAGACTACTGGTCTTTTAGAAGGTAGACGTTTTGTTTTCACAGGTGCTTTAGAAGATTTTACTAGAGGCGAGGTCAAAGATATTGTGGAACGTGAAGGCGGTGAAACTACTTCTAGTGTTAGTAACAAAGTTGACTATGTAGTAGTTGGAGAAAATCCTGGTAGTAAATTAGATGAAGCTGAAGAAAAGAATGTAGAGGTTATAGATGAAAAAAAATTTAAGGAATTAATTGGAAAAAAATAGTATTGTAATTATGTCATAAATAATTCCTTCTTTGGTGTATTTATTGGTTTTGTAGCGGATTTGATGGATGTTTTAAGGTGAAATAAAAGGTGCTTCCATTTCTTTGACCGGGGCTTTCCACCCATATTTTTCCTCCTTGTTTATCTATTAATCTTTTAGTTATGGACAATCCTAGCCCGCTGCTTTTTTTATGTTTAGTGTTATTTTTTTTGTAGAATAAATAAAAAATTTTGGTTATTTATTCTATGGTCATTCCAGGGCATGTGTCTGAAAATGATTTTAT
>JAZKSQ010000067.1:0-8185 GCA_036625995.1 Thermoplasmatota archaeon
TAAAACAATAGTTACAATTCAAATAGATTCAGGACATACTGTAAAATCAGAAGAAAAAATTAATAGAGCTTTTGAAACAAATTCTGATGGAAATCTCGAATATTTCTGGTATATAGCTACTGTCTTGAGTCTAATAATATTTTTGGCAATAATGCTACTTATATTTAGGGGGAAAATCTATGAATAAAAAAATTAAAAGAATAAAACAAATGCCATCATTTATCAAACTGTATTTACTAATACTCATTATTAGTTGTGTATATTACTATTTCTTCGAATTCTTTACTATCGGGCTTTTTAACTATTACAACAATACATTCGAAACAATAAATCTTCTCGAAACTATAATACTAATCTTTTTACTATCCGTTGTAGGGTTTACATTATTTATAATAACAGATGGTTTTTTAGAAAAAACAAAATGGACCCGAAAATTCACTATCATTTTCCTAATTTGGAACCTACTATGGGTTTTTTGGGGTTTAATTTTGACAGTTGATATTACAAGCAACATTATCTTGTTAATAATTTATGTAGTACTGATTGGTCTACTATTTTATAAACCAGTATTGAATTATTTCCAAGATAAAATATTCAAATACGGCGACTATACCCTATATTTCAAATTAGTTCACTTAAAAAGCGGAACAACTATTCCAACATACTTCTTCAGTAAAAAGAAACCAAAAAGCGGAAAACCAGCTTCACTCCCAGAAGGATATACAGTTAAGATAAATAAAAGATCTAACATGCCTTATCTTAAAAAAATTAAAAACGATAAAAAAAACATAAAAAATGAAAAAGTTGAAAAAAAATCTAAAATAGAAAAATTGAAATCAATAATTACAAAAAGAAAAAAACCTAACGTGATTTATGTGGTTTCAAAACCACAGCCAGGACAGGTTAAAGGCGACTGGGCTGTTAGAAGTCATAAAAAAATATACAGCCATCACCGAACCAAAAAGTATGCTATTAAACAAGCCAGAAAAGTAGCGAGAGATAAAAACGCTACAGTATTAATTCAAAGAACCGATGGAACATTTGAGAAAGGGTTTAAACCACGAGATAAAAAAACATAACTTTTTTTTTAAAACAATCCGTGGACGTTGCCTTTTCTGTCAATGTCTATTCTATGAGAAAGAGGTTTTTCAGGAAGACCAGGCATAGTTGTGATGTTTCCAGTCATAGGAACCAAAAACCCAGCACCAGCAGAAAAACGTATTTCTCTAACAGTGATTTTAAATCCTTCTGGTCTACCCATCAATTTCGGGTCGTCTGAAAGCGAATATTGGGTTTTAGCTATACAGACAGGTAATTTAGTTAAACCTTGTTGTTCACATAATTTAAGATCCTGCTCAGCATTTAAAGTATAAACGACTCTATCTGCACCATAAAGTTTACTCGCTATAGTAGAAATTTTTTCTTTAACAGACATATCTAAATCATAAAGATATTCAAAAGAAGGAGATATATTATGTATCAGATTTACTAATTTCCCTGCTAATTCAATGCCTCCATCACCGCCTTTCTTCCAGATATCAGAAACTGCTACAGGAACATTTTTTTCTTTACAAAATTTTTCGACGATATCTATTTCTTCATCTTTATCTTCATCAAACCGATTTATTGCAACAATAACTGGAATACCAAATATAGATATGTTTTCAAGATGTTTTTCTAGATTTTCAAGGCCTTTTTCAACTGCTTTTACATCATTTCCTTCTCCATGTCTTTTCAACGCTCTGATGCTTACCACCATTACAGTTGCGTCAGGTGTTATTTCCCCTGTTCTACATACTATGTTAAAAAATTTTTCTGCCCCTAAATCTGATCCAAATCCGGCTTCCGTCACCATGTAATCAGCAAGTTTCAAACCCATCTTTGTAGCGATAAGACTATTTGTTCCATGGGCAATATTTGCAAATGGGCCTCCATGAACCAAAGCTGGAACCCCTTCGATAGTTTGAACAAGATTTGGTTTCAAAGCATCTCTAAGTAATACAGTCATTGCACCTACCGCCTCTAAATCACGGGCTTTTATAGGTTTATCATCATAGGTGTATGCGACAATTATTCTACTTAATCTTTCTTTAAGATCTTCGAGATTTTCTGCTAGACATAAAATAGCCATAATTTCAGAGGCAGGAGTTATCGCGAAATGATCTTCATGCGGGACTCCATGTTTAGGGCCGCCTAAACCTACAACTACATTTCTAAGTGATCTGTCACTTATATCTAAAACTCGTGGCCATACAATATACCGTTGGTCTATATGGAATTTGTCACCATGATGGATATGGTTATCAAGTAGGCTGGCCAACAAGTTATGTGCACTGGTTATTGCGTGCATGTCACCTGTAAAATGAAGGTTTATATCTTCCATAGGTAGTACTTGAGAATAGCCACCGCCGGTTCCCCCTCCTTTAATACCCATGGTTGGACCTAAAGAGGGTTCTCTTATAGAAAGCATAGTCTTTTTTCCCAGCTTTGCCAAAGACTGCGCTAGTCCAATAGTCATCGTAGTTTTTCCTTCGCCTTCAGGGGTAGGGTTCATAGTTGTTACAAGAATTAATTTCCCATCTTTTTTATTGCTTATTCTTTTAAATATGGCTGGAGATATTTTTGCTTTGTAATCTCCGGAAGGGATTATTTCCTCGTCTTTTATTCCAGCTTTGCTGGCGATTTCATGAATATTTTTTAATTTTGCATTACGGGCTATTTTTATGTCTGTGTCCATTTTAGAATCAGGAGAATAAAAAGAAATAAGTCTTAATAAACATAACGAACCTTAAAAAAAAGAAATTGAAGAGGATTAAATACTTTTTTTAGATTTTTTCCTCTACTTTTTTCATAATTTTGTCTTTTTTTACAGTAGATTTTTCTTCAAGGGTTTGAATTTTTTGCGATATTTTTTCTACATAGTTTTTATCTTTTATAGACGATAAATTTATTTTTACGTTTAATAAAGCTGAAGATACAGCAGCTTTTGCCACAAGTGCTGAAACCGCGGCATCAGTTATCGAGTTTTGATTTCCTTTATTTGCTACGATTTCTGCAATGTCTAAAATTTTTTCACATTTTTCAGCTGTTTTTAAAGGAATCTCTGCGGCTTTTTTATATCCTTTTTGAATGGCTTTTTTCCGTAATTTTTTTTCTTCTTCTGTTTCTTTCGGCATTTTGAAAGCTTTGATAACATCGTTAAATGCATTGGTATCTTCATCTATCAACTGTGTAATTTCTTCTCTTAGTTTTTCACTGTTTTCTAATGCTTTTTTAATATCTTCTTGTGCATCCTGATATTTTTCTTTTCCCAGTGTCAGGTTACATACCATTGAACTAAGAGCTGAACTTAAAGATCCTGATAAAGCTGCTACGCTTGCACCGCCGGGAGCAGGGCTTTTAGAAGCAAGTTCATCTAAAAAATCATTTATTTTTAATTCAACAAGTTTAGTCATAATTTATTTACTCTTCCATTTCATCTAGAAGTTTTTTTTCTAATATTTGATCCATCTGGAAATCCTCTAGTCTTAAAAAGTGATCTACTGTGGATACTATTGCTTCTAACGGAGTTAGTCCGATTATTTCACTTCCAATGACTGGTATACCATATCTTTCAGCTTCGTTTTTAATGGTTTGAAAAACCCTGAATATAGGTGTTTTTTGATAATTTACTAAATTCATAGAAACTTGTACAATGTTTCTTTCTTTAATTTCAAATCCCATAGCTTTTACGTATCTGTATCCACCGCTGCTATGTCTGACTGCTTTTGCAATTCTTTTTGCTATATCTAAATTATCAGTACCTAGATTTACATTGTATGCTATTAAGAAGAATCTTGCGCCTACGGCTGTTGCACCTGCAGCAGAGTGAATTTTATTAGGTCCATAGTCTGGCTTTCTATCAGGGTTTTTTCCTATCTCTTCTTTTAGTCCTTCGTATTCTCCTTTTCTTACCTTTGCTAGATTTTTTCTTTCCGGTTTTTTAGCTGCCTCTTCATACATGTAACAGGGAACGTTGGTTTTATCAGAGAAGTCCTGGGCGAAGTCATTGGCAAGTTTAACACATTCCTCCATAGTTACATCTGAAACTGGTACGAAAGGAACTACGTCTATTGCCCCCATACGGGGATGTTCTCCTTCATGTTTCTCCATGTCGATTAGATCAACACATTTCAAAGCAATGTCCATTGCTACTTTTTTTACTTTTTCAGGTTCTCCAACTATAGTTACATCTGTTCTGTTATGATCAGCGTCAGGTGAAAAATCCAGGAGTTTAACTTCTTCATGTTTCTCAATAACTTTTCTTATCTTTTCTATCTTTTTTTTATCTCTACCTTCGCTAAAATTAGGTACACATTCTACAATTTTTACCATAAAGTTATAATCACCGCAAAATCTTAATCCAAAATTTTCATATAATTGTTTTGGGAGAAAAAAATCTATGAAAAAAGCAGATATAATAATCAAAAATGCTAACCAGTTGGTTACTCTTAAAGGACCTAACAGACCAAGAATAAAAAACGAGATGAATAACTTATCGATTATTAGTAATGGTTCTGTTGCCATTAAAGATGGAAAAATAGTTGAGGTAGGGAAAAATCTAGAATATCAGGCTGAAAAAACAATTAATGCAAAAGGAAAAACTGTACTACCTGGCTTTGTAGATTGCCATACCCATTTAGTTTTTGCAGGATCACGTGAATTTGAACTAGATTGGAAGCTAAAAGGTTTTTCATATATGGATATTAAAAAGAAAGGCGGAGGAATTCAGTATACTGTTGAAAAAACAAGAATGGCAAATGAAAAACAACTTTTTAAACAAAGTACGAAACGTCTTGAGGAAATGATAAAACATGGAACTACTACATGCGAAGCTAAGACCGGTTATGGTCTAGATATGGAGACTGAGCTTAAAATTCTGGATGTTCAAGAGAAGTTAAATGATAGACATCCAGTGGATATTATATCTACTTTTCTAGGTGCTCATTCGATACCAAAAGAATACAAAAATAATAAGGAAGAATATATCGAGATATTGATAAAAGATATGCTTCCTAAGGTTAAGGATAAAGCATTCTTCTGTGACGTATTTTGTGAAAAAGGATTTTTTACCATAGAGGAGTCAAGAAAGATCCTTCAAGAAGGTAAAAGACATGGTATGGTTTCTAAGATACATGCTGATGAGATAGTAGATACAGGAGGTGCTTCTTTAGCAGCTGACTTAGGTGCAATAAGTGCAGAACATCTACTAAAAATATCAAAAAAAGGAATCAAGGACATGGCTAATAAACGGGTTATAGGAGTAATGCTTCCAGGTACACCTTTTTCCTTAATGATGAACAAGTATGCACCAGTAAGAGATATGATAGGAAAAGGAGTTCCAATTGCTATTGCAACTGAGTTAAACCCTAATTGTTGGACTGAAAATATGCAGATGATAATACAGTTAGCTTGTTTTAATATGAAGATGACCCCGGCAGAGGCAGTTACAGCAGCTACCTTTAACGCATCCTGTGCTATAAAAAAACAGGATGAGATAGGTAGTATAGAAAAAGGTAAACAAGCTGATGTTATAATACTTGATTCTCCTAATTACAAATTTTTACCTTATCATTTTGGAATAAATCAAGTTGAAAAAATAATAAAAAAAGGCAAATTAATAAAATAAATATATCCTAAATTTTTTCCTTATTTCTCTTTTTTATTTTGTCCGTGTATTTTTTTTAAATATTGTGCTGCAATAGGATAAATTTTACCTGGATTTTTTTGGTATTCAGGATATTTATCAGTGAATTTATTTAATATATCCTGCAGGTTATCATGAGGGTTATCGTTGATAAATAATTTGAGTCTTTCTTTCAATGTTCCCTCCCATAGTTCTTCAGTATGAGTTTTCATAATTTGACATGCAATATGATATATCTTGTTACGAGATCCGCAATATTTAGGGTTTTCATCGATGAAAGATTCAACAATTTTTTTTACATTTTGCATCTTGTTTTGCAGTATAAAATCATCTAGCCGTATGGTAAGATTTCTATCGAAACTTGTTTTCTGAATATGTTCATGCATTTCTCTTGATACGATAAGAATCTCAATAATTGAAACTGTCAGTAACGCAGTAGTTAGAAAAATTACATGTGATTCTGAAATAGATATCGCATGTTCTAACAGAATTAATTCGAATATCAAAATTATGAATGGGGGTATAAATGAAATTTTTTCCATAGTTGATGAACATGTATATTCTCTTATGAAATTCCTTAGCCTTCTACACCGTGGCATCTTATACAGTAATAAAATGTTTCTAATTTAACTATTATCATTGCAAATAAAACGTTAAAAACAATATTTTTTTTATTGTTATAAGCTATAGTAGTATTCACCTTGTTCTTTTTGTTTTCTATCCATGTAGGAATCAGGTTTGTTGACTCTAGGTCTTTTAGTTTCTTCGTCTCTTCTAAAGGTGACATCTACATTTTTTAAAAATTTATTCATTCCTTCATGTAAACTAAATGGACCTTGAGCTAGTCCTTTTTCTCCAGATTTTCCTTCAAAAACGATTAATGCGTCGCTAATCATATCTATAAAATAGACGTCATGATCTACAATCATAGCTGATTTACCAGATTTTCCTGCCACTCGTCTAATGGTTCTTGATGTCACCATTCTTTGTTCACTGTCTAAATAGGCGGATGGTTCATCAAGAAGATATATATCTGCTTCTTGCACAAGACAGTTGGCTATTGCTACTCTCTGCAGTTCACCGCCAGAAAGTGTTTCGATTTCTTTATCTAAAAGATAGTTTAGGTTTAATGGCTCAACTATTTCTGTCTTAAAGAAAGGTGAAGTAAATAGAGACTGTGCGTTTTTCTCGAAAAATCTTCTTACTGTTCCATTGAAAGTAGCTGATATATATTGAGGTTTATAGCTTATCTTTAAATCATAATCGATATTTCCTTTGTCAGGTTCGATTATACCTGCTAACATTTTTACAAAAGTGGTTTTTCCAATTGCGTTTGGTCCGACAACTCCGATGGTTTCTCCTTTTCTAACTACTCCGTTTTTTACCTCTAGCTTAAAATTTTTGAATGATTTAATTAAATTTCCGTAAGTTATCAATATCTCCAAATCTTGTCTTTGTTTTGGTGGATGTTCAAAAAATTCGATTTTATGTCCGAAACGTATGTTTTCTTCTTTTAGATATCCGGAAAGATAAGTGTTGATCGCATGTCTTTCTGCTCTAGGGTTAGTAACAACTCCGTATCCTCCTTCTTCTCCGTATACGAGATGTATGTTATCGCATAAAAAGTCTAGAATAGCAAGGTCGTGTTCAACTATCATTACCTTTTTTTCTTCAGATAATTCTTTTATCATACGGGCTACTTTTAATCTTTGATGTATATCTAAATAAGAAGATGGTTCATCGATAAAATATAAATCCGCATCTTTAAGGAAAGAGGCTGCCATGGCAACAAGTTGTAATTCTCCTCCCGAAATTTTTCCTTTATGTATTTTTTTGTCTAGAACGTTGTTAAGTCCTAATTTGTTTATTATTTCTTCAAATCGCCCGGAATCATCGGCTTTATGTAAGATATCACCGATTTTTCCTTTCATTACTTTTGGTAATTTATCAACATACTGTGGTTTAAGTACTGTACTGATTTTATCTTTAGAAATCGCTTTAAAATGGTTATATAGCTCTGTGCCAGAATAGTAATCTAAAATATCTTCCCAGCTAACATTTTTATCATATCGTCCAAGATTTGGTTTTAAACGACCGGATAATATTTTGATGGCAGTAGTTTTACCTATACCGTTAGGTCCAAGGATTCCTATACATTCTCCCTTTGTTGGCACTGGCAGTCTAAATAATCTGAATCCATTTTCACTGAATTGATGGACTAAATCCGTCTTAAGTTCTTCTGCTAAACCAATTATTTTGATGGCATCAAAAGGACATTTTGTTGCACATATTCCACATCCGACACACAACTCTTCTGATATCTTGGGTTTTCCATTTTCACCCATAGTTATCGTTTCGTCACCTGCTCTCACTCTTGGACAATATTTGATACATTCTTTTCCGCATACTTTAGGTTTACATCTATCTTCAATTAATATTGCAATCCTCATGATTTCTTTTTAAGGGAAGAAAAATGTAGGTTAAAAGTTTTTTTATCAA
>JAZKSQ010000068.1:0-8172 GCA_036625995.1 Thermoplasmatota archaeon
ATGTGCAAATGTCTGCAAGGTAGATGCGATAAAAATGAAAAGAAAAATAGGGGGGAAAGAAAGATGACTGTGATGATAGATGCAGGGAATTACATTGCTGCTAAAGCTGCGGTTATGGCAAAGCCTGATGTGGTAGCTGCATATCCTATAACACCTCAGACAACTATAGTTGAAGGAATAGCCGATTACGTAGCTACTGGAGAATATAAAGGCGAATATATCTGTGTAGAAAGCGAGCATTCGGCGATGAGTGCATGTATTGGTGCTAGTGAGGCTGGGTCAAGGACTTTTACAGCTACTTCTTCACATGGACTATTTTTAATGCATGAGATGCTTCATTGGGCTGCACTTGCTCGTCTTCCTATTGTTATGTGTAATATTAACCGTGTTGCTGGGCCTGGTTGGAATATTTGGTCAGATGAAAATGATTCGATAGCACAGAGAGATACAGGGATGATACAGTTTTATTGTAGTAGTAATCAGGAGATTTTTGATACAATATTACAGTCATTTAAATTAGCTGAGGATAAAAAAATTAGTCTTCCTGTGATGATTAGTTATAATGCGTTTATATTGTCTCATACTTCAATGCCTGTTAATGTACCAGATCAGGAGGAAATAGATGATTTTCTACCTGAGTATGAAGCGAATTGGAAGTTAGACGTGGAAAATCCAGTGACTCATGGTAATATAATTGGTACACAGCATTATGAAAAAATTAGGAGAGCTATGCATGAATCGCATGAAAACGCTAAAGATATGATACCTAAGATAGCTGATGAATGGAAAAATAAATTTGGTGGATATCACGGTGGATTAATTGAAAAGTATAGATGCGAAGATGCTGAACATATACTAATTTCTATGGGTGCTATAGGTGCTGAAAGTAAGGCAGCTGTTAATAACCTTAGAAAAGAAGGAAAAAAAGTAGGTTTAGCACGTCTTAGAACTTTTAGACCTTTTCCTAAAGAAGAGATAGTGAAATTGGCTAAACAAGCTGATCTTACGGTTATCGATCGGAATGTTTCTTTAGGTTCAGGTGGTGCTGTTTATAACGAAGTTAAAGGAGCTTTATATAATAAGAGTGATGCTGAAGTTACTGGTTTTATAGCTGGTCTTGGAGGAAAAGATGTTACCTATGGCGATATTGAAAAAATGTGTAAAAAATCAATTGATGGAAAAGTAAAAGATTCTAACTGGTATGGTTTTAAGGAGGACTGAAAAATTTATGGCTATTAAAGATCTTCCAATGGAAGAATGTGTTTTACCTGGAAGTGCAGCTTGTCCAGGTTGTCCTGCGACGTTGGCGTTAAGGACTGTTTTTAAAGCTTTAGGTAAGAAGACAATTATGGTGGTTCCTGCTTGTTGTACTGCAGTTATTGAAAGTTTATATCCTGCTACATCTTTTGATGTGCCGGTTATGAATATTGCTTTTGAGGCTGCTGCTGCGGGTGCTTCTGGGGTTGAAGCTGCTTTAAGACAGCAAGGTAAGGAGGATATAAATGTTTTAGCTTGGGCTGGCGACGGAGGTACATATGATATAGGTCTTCAGTCTTTATCAGGGGCTATTGAAAGAGGTACTAATTTTATTTATATATGTTATAACAATCAGATTTATTCAAACACAGGTATACAGAGAAGTGGAGCTACACCTAAGGCAGCTTGGACTACAACGACTGTAGCAGGTAAAAAGGAGTTTCCTAAAAAGATGGGTGAAATAATTCAGGCTCATCATCCACCCTATGCAGCTCAAGCCTGTGTTAGTTATCCTGAAGACCTTTATAAAAAGGTTAAAAAAGCTAAGGATATAAAAGGTCCTAAATATATCGAGATTTTGGCTCCTTGTCCACCTGGATGGCGTTTTTCTATGGATAAAACTGTTGACATGGGTGTCTTAGCTGTTGAGACAGGTGCATGGTCTCTGTTTGAATATGAGGAAGAGAAGGTTTCTTTTAATGGTAAAAGTAAGCTTTTGTTAGAAGGTAAAATTGATAGAAAACCTATCATGGAATATCTGAAATTGCAGGGTAGATTTAAGCATTTATTTAAACCTGAAAAACAGAATGATATTATTGAATCCATAGAGGATAATATCGATAAAACCTGGGAAAGATACAGAGATTGTTATTTATAAAAAAAAGTTAGGCACGGTAGGAAAAGATTAAGATAATAAAGCTGTTTTTTTTAGGTGTGGGCAATTGAGAATGGAGGCAATGAAGTATGTTAAGAAAGGAAATGATAAAACAGAGCCTCCCCCTGTTATTGTTGTGTGGTTTAGGAGGAATTGTTGCGGGTAGCGCTCTTAGTCAAATGACTGTGCTTCTTGATGAGATACCGGGTTTAATTGTTGTTATTCCTGCTATAATTGCTATGAGAGGGAATATTAGTACGGCTTTTGGATCGAGACTTGGTTCGGCTTATCATCTAGGAGTTATAGATGCAGATAATCTTTGGAATGATGAATTAAAACAAAGTATTCTTGGATCTATTGTTTTAAGTTTTTTTGTATCTTTATTGGTCGGTGTTTTCGGTTATCTTCTGACGGTTTTATTTTTTAATGTTTATCCTAATTTTTTAAAGATAGTGTTTATTGTTCTTTTAGCTGGTTTGATTTCTGCTTTGATTTTGACATTTTTGACTATTGTAATTATTTTCGTTGTGTTTAAAAGAGGTTATGATCCTGATAATATTACTGGTCCGGCTTTGGCTACTTTTGGTGATATTGTGACTATGGTTTGTATTTTTATAAGTATCATTGCTGTCGAGGTGTTTTTGTGATCTATAGTTGGAAAAAAATCGTTAAACACAGTATGCCTCTTTTGTCTGTTTGTATTATTGTTGAGATTTTTGCAGGTCAAATTTTGCAGAGTGGACAAAATACACTTTTAGCTCTCCCTATTTTTTTGATTTCTATTCCTGTTATTAATGGTGTTAGTGGAAATGTCGGAAGTGTTATTGGTGCAAGGTTGGCTTCTGGTCTACATGTTGGATCTATTGAACCTAGTTTGAAGGAAGGAAAAATATATGAGTTGATTTTGACGTCAGTATTGATTGGTTTTGTTACGTATTTTATATTGGCGATAATTATTTATCTTATCTCGTCTTTTGGTAGTATTAAAACAGGTGCAGACGTTTTGACGTTTATGTTTATTTTTGTTGGATCTGGTGTTTTACTTGTTGGAATTATTACTTTCTTTAGTATATTTACTGCTTTTTCATCTTTTAGAAAGGGATATGATCCCGATGATTGGATTGCTCCTGTGGTTACTACGGCAGGTGATACTTTGGGTATATTGTTCTTAATTGTTTTTATAAATTTTTCTGGAGTTGGATTATGAATAAAAAGAATAAAAACCATAGTATATTTGGGATATTGCAAAGGATGACTAAAAGGAAATGGAAGAAAGAAGAGTTTGAAGAGCTTAAATATGAACCGAAGAGTGTTAAAGAGTTATTCACAGAGATGAAGGATATTTCTGAATTGATTATTGATCTGGGATATTCTGCTGCTTTGTTCAACAATACTGATATTGCTGAAGAGGTAAAGTATCTTGAGGTTAGGATGGATAAGTTGAATTATGAGATTCGTATGATGGCTATGATGGCAGCCAGGAGTAAGAAGGATGCAGAGCAGCTTGCTGGTATTTTACAGATAGCTCAGGCTGCTGAAAATATTTCTAATGCTGCTGGTGATATTGTAAATCTTATAGCTGAGAAAAAAACAGGGCCTATATTACCTAAAATTTTGAAAAAAGCTGAAGAACAGCTGTATAGAATAATTGTGTCATCTGATTCAAATGCCTGTGGAAAAAAGATAGGTGAATTGAAAATAGAGACTGAGACAGGTATAAGAATTATTGCTATCAGAAGGAAACATCTTTGGATATATAAGCCATCTGCTGATACTAAAATCCAAGCAAAGGATTGTCTTACAGTCAGGGGAAATAGTGAGGGATATAGCAAATTGACGAAATTTTTGCATGGAAAGGAGGAGGTGCTTGAATGAAAGAGGAAAGCGTTGAAGATATGGTTTTAGAGGTTAAAGATAAGTCGGAACTTATGGTCGATCTTGCTTATTCATCTCTTATTTATGATAACAAAAATATCGCTAGGGAAGTATATGATTTAGAGGATTTAATTGATCAATTATTTCAGAAGATTCAGAAAAAATCTTTTGAAAACGTAAAAAATAAAAAATTAACTGTTGAGGATGCAGTTACTTTGTTGAGGTTAGCTGAATGTGGTGAGACTATTTCTGATTCTGCTCAGGATATCGCTGACGTTGTTTTAAGAGATGTAGAACTTCATCCTATTTTAAAGACCAGTATCCGTGAATCAGATGATGTATTTAGTCGGGTTGAAGTAAAAGAAAACTCAGTTTTATGTAACCATACTTTCGGGGAATTAAATCTTCAGACAGAGACTGGTATGAATGTTATTGCTATGAGACATGGAAATCGTTGGCTTTATGATCCAGGTAAAAATACTAGGATTGAAGCGGGTGATATTTTGTTTGCTAAAGGACCTGAGGAAGGAGAAAAACATTTGATTGAGCTGGCTAATGGAGAAACAGATGAAATATAGATTAACGGATTAAATGAGGTTTATTTTAGATGGAATCCGAATTCTTTTTTTTCTGAATGGGTTATTTTTGCTCCTTGTTGGTCTATTTCAGTAAGGTAAACTTTTCCGTATTGGCTGAGTATCTCACAGAGTTCATCTGTTTTTCCTACTGAAAAAATTGAGTTTCCTAGCATACACATGCTTGCTATTCCGTATTGTCTTACTGAGTTGATGATATTTATTATTTCGTTGTTTGCAAGACCAGATTTTTTAGTGAAATATTGAGATGACCTAAGAAAGTTTTCAATTGAGGGGTTTTTTAAAATGTTTTGTATGCAGTATCGGCCATATTTTTCTATATTTTTTTTCTTTTTTTGATCTGATAAAATGTCTTTTGTTTGCAGTTTTTTTCCGATTACGCAGACTACTATGTCATAGTTTCCGGGTATATGTTCTATAAAGCCCCATGGTGGAAGTCCTGGTGTTTTACGTATTTCAAAGCCTCCTATGAAGCTGGCTATAATGTCACCAAGACCTGTTCCCATTTTTACTTCGGCTGTATGTGCTGCTTTTAATGTTTCTGAAAATTGTATATCTAGATTTTTGCTTAAAGCCATGGATGCACTTAAGGCTGTTGCTCCGCTGATACCTAGTCCTTGACTTACAGGTAGGTCTCTTGATGTTTTTACCGTTATTTTTAATGGTCTTTCTGAAATAAGGTATTTTAACGCTAATTCTGTGACTTTATCCTCTACTTTTTTTCCATTCACCAATATGTCTATATTTTGAGTGGTGGAACTTTCTATAGTGACTTCTGATGTTACACCTGATGATAGGCTGAATCCTGCGCCTTTGGAGCCTGTTTTGCAGATATTTTTTTGGTTGTATACAGGCTGGAAAAAACCTGAGATATGAGCAGGTGCAAAAGCAGTGGATTTCATAGTTTTATAATAACCTCAAACCATTATTTTATTTAACCTATTTTATTTTATCTAGTATGTGGTCAGCTAGTTTTTCTTTTCTATCTTTTTTAGTATCAATTTTTCCTTGTCTATCAAATATAGATATTTCATTTTGGTCTTTATTGAAAGCTGAAATATGGTTGCCTACCACGTAATCTATATCATATTTTTTTAATAGTTCCATTGATTTTTTCTCGATATTTTCTTTTTTTTCTTCGGCTTTAAAGGCGACTATGGTTGATTTAGAGGACATTTTTTTAATTTTTGGAATTATTTTAGGTGCGTTATTCATTTTTATTTTAAGGTTTTTCTTTCCTGACTTTATTTTTCCTTTGGTTTTTTCTGGTATATAATCTGAGATTGCTGCACAGTTAATTATGATATCAAAATTAGATAAATTTTCTTCTTTTAGAAGTTTTGTTAGTTTTTTTATGGTGGTAAAATTACGTGTTTTTATATATTTGGGTATCTCTAAATTGTTATGGCCCATCATTAGTAGTACTTTGGCTCCTCTTAAATAGGCTTTTTTTGCTAAAAATAAGCCGGTTTTACCTGAGCTGAAATTAGATATATATCTAATGTCATCTATTGGCTGTATGTTTGATCCACCTATTATCAACATTTTTTTTTCATTCAAATCGTTTTTATTTGTTTTTTTAATTACGTTGGCTACAATTTCATCGATAGATGCAAGTTTAGCTTTCGATCCTTTTATGTGTGGTGAAATGAATTCTATCTGATTTTGTTTACATTTTTCTATATTTTCTTTTATGATGTTATGGCTATACATAGAGAGGTGCATTGCTGGTACTATCAAAATAGGTGTTTTTGATCCGATAGCTGTGGTGGCAAAGGTTGTTACTGATGTGTCGTCAATTCCGTGTGCTATTTTTGATATTGTGTTTGCCGTACATGGGGAAATTAGTAAAAGGTCTGCAGAATCTTGTATTTTTCCGCAGTATGAGACATGTTCTGTTTGGCCTGTTAAAGTTGTTTTTGGTTTTTTTCCGGTGGCAAACCAAAGGGCATCTGGATGTATGATTTGAGTAGACGCTTTGGTCATAACTGGTATGATTTCTGCGTCATGGCGTATCAGTTCCCGTGCTAATTTTATTGATTCTATTGCGGCTATACTTCCAGTTACGGCTAAAACAATCTTTTTGTTTTTTAAGATGTTGCTTTTGACTCCTTTAATTTCTTCTGACGGATGCATTGATTTATACCAGATAAAAAAGAGGGGTTAGATAAAAAGATTTGCCTAAAAAAAATATATAAAATTAGGATGTATTATTTTTTTTTATCGTACGACTAATACTGATTCTCCGGCATGTCTTATTACTTTGTCTGATACGCTGCCGAGTAGGAATCTTCCTTCTTTTCCATATCCTTTGTATCCTACGATTATGATATCTGAGTCGTGTTTTTTTGCGGATAATAAGATTTCGTCTGCTGGATCTCCTGATTCGACTGCTACATCTACTTTTTTGACTTTTGATTCTATCTCTTTTGATATTTCTGTAAGGGTTTGAATTGCTCTTTCTTTGAAGGTTCCTGATTTAACTACTTGGCTTAGATCAATTGATGGTAACAACATTTTGGTGAAGGAAGAGTCTGATAGTTCAGCTGGTACTACTGTTAAAATAGTTATTTCATCTTCTTTGTTTGAGCATTGTACTGCCATATCTAGTGCTTTTTTGGATGCTTCTGAACCGTCATATGCTACTAGCATTTTTTTCATAGATAATCAATTCATGTGTTAATAGAATTCGAGTCTAAAAACATTTCGAAATAATGTTGAAAAACATTTTGATTTTGTATTTTTGTAGTTTAATCTCTAAAAAAAAGAAGAAAGTAGGTATGATTTTTTTGGCTTATTCGATAGTTATCTTGCCTGTTTGGAATTTTCCTATTACGAAATTTTTGCCGATAAATCCTCCGTCATCTTTTGAAATGATGATTTTTTCTCCTGATGAGTATTTGTTGAATTCGAAAGGATCAAAGGATAGATAAAATACTGATACAGCGTTGAGTTCTATAGTGTTATTAGTTTCATGAGTTTTCTGTGCTGTTCCTATCATAAATGCTTCGTTCCATTCAGGTGTGACTTCAAGGTTTTCAGTTTGGCTTTCAAAATCGAAGGTATCTTTTGATTTAGCAGTTATGGTAAAAACTCCGTCTCCGTTCCATCTATGGGTTAATTGTACGTCTTCACCGGAATTGTAGGGTCCTAGCCATTCTGTTTTTTCACCGTCTCCCCAATCGATCTTTAGATAAACGTCGTTATTATCTGGATCTGTTGCTGAAAATGTGTATTCTTCATCTTGACCGGGGAGATATTTATCTGATCCATTGATGACTGGTTTGTTTGGTGGATGTGTGAGAATAATGTTGACTTTTACGTAGTTAGATCCATAGGCTCCGATATCGTCCTGTACTGATAAACTTACTGTGTAGTTATCCTGTGTATCATATGTATGTGTAGGGTTTTGATTTGTGGAGGTGTTACCGTCGCCGAAATTCCAGTTATAGGTATAAGGTTCTGTTCCTCCTGATGCTGAGGCAGTAAATTGTATTGTTTCACCTACAATAGCGTTTTTTGGTTCGGCGTCTATGGTTACGTTCAGTGATCCTTCATCTAGGTTGATGA
>JAZKSQ010000069.1:0-8088 GCA_036625995.1 Thermoplasmatota archaeon
AAGAAGAAAAAAAATATCCAGTAATACCCACCAGCGCAGAATCCGAACTAGCTTTAACACACGCCGCAGATAAAGGACTGATCAAATATAAACCAGGAGATAACGACTTTAAAATCCTAAAAAAAGATAAACTATCTGAAAAACAAAAAAAAGCACTAGAATACATAAGAACCCACGTTTTAAAAAAATATGGTTCAACAGGAATACAAAAATGTATAGAAAAAACCGTCGAAATGCTTGATTTAATAGTCGTATATCCCGTAGAAGATGAAAAAAATCTAACAGACAAAGAAGGAAGAGTCTTACCCGACGCATATCTAGTACCAAAAGGAACCACAGCCCTTGATTTAGCATACATAGTCCATTCAGACATAGGAGAAAACTTCATAAGAGCTATAGACGCCAGAACAAACAGAGTAATAGGATCAGACCAAAAACTAAAAGATAACGACGTAATCACCATAGTAGCAGACACATAAAAAAAACAACAAACATTTTTTTTGATTTGTAGTATATGCACCTACAAATAAACATGCATAACTACCTAAAAAATAGTTTTTAATATCCTTGTATCATTACATTTAATTGGGCATTCTAACAAATCCAGATGTTTTTTCTTCTAGGAGAGGAGAATCAGTTGCCAAGAAGAACAAAAAATAAAAAAAATATTTCAGAAATAGTCAACAAAAAAATACCAAAAGATCTCCCAGTAAAAACCATGAAATTAACAGTACATGCACTAAGATGGATTTTCCTGGCAATATTTATATTCATAACAGTAGGAATATTCATATTATTTATAACCGGCGGAGAATCCTATATACAGGCCATTATAGGATACAGTATAACAGGTTTTTTTACATTCTTTATGGGATATTTCGGATGGATACTCGCACAAAGCGTAATCGAAATTCTAAAAGGCGAAGATAAAAATAACAATTACCAACAATCATACTACTTCAAAAAAAATAAATATTACAAATAAAAAAACGTTTTTTTTTCAAATAACTTAAAATAAAACCTTCAGTTCCACATACGTTAAGTACCCTTATATTAATTCAACAGCGAACAAATAAAAGGTGAAAAAAAAGTTTTGATTATATTTGACAATCATCTACATCTAAGAGAAGACGGACGTTTTTTAGAAGCTGTAAAAGATTTCAAAAACGCAGGAGGAACACATTTCATACTCTGCCAATATCCAATGACCAAACAAGTAATAAAAGACAAAAAATATCTCAACGTCTATAAAAAAACACTCCAAATGAGAAAAAAAATAGTTGAAAAAACACAGATACAAGTCTTTGTCACAGTAGGTCCTTATCCCGTTGATTTTCTAAAATTATCCAAAAAATTCAGCCAAAAAAAAGCTACCGAGATAATGAAAAAAGGAATGGATGAAGCAGCAAATCTATGCATGGAAAACGACTACGTAGTTGGAATAGGAGAGATCGGCCGTCCACATTTCCAGTTAAAACAAGAAATTTTAGACAAATCAAATGAAATATTAAAATATGGCATGAAAAAAGCAAAAGAAATAGATGTACCGGTAATTATACATACAGAAACTACTACACCCGATCAATGTCTAGAATTAAAAAAAATGGGAGAAAAAGTAGGTCTACCCGCATCAAAAATAGTAAAACACTTTTCACCACCACTAATATATGAAAGAGAAAACCATGGTCTTATGCCTTCAGTACTTGCAAGCAAAAAAAACATATACCAAGCAGCTAAAAAAGGCACACGTTTCATGATGGAAACAGACTATATAGATGACCCTAAAAGACCAGGAGCTGTACTAGGACCAAAAACAGTTCCAAAAAGAACAAAGAAACTATTAAAAAACAATATACTAAACGAAGAACAACTAACAAAAATACATAAAACCAACCCGGAAAAAACATATAACATAGAATTAAAAGAAAAATAAAAAAACTTAAACTCCACTACTTTTTTCAAAAAAAAGCTATGTTGTTTTTTTATTAGGTTTTTACCTTACATTTTCTCACATTATATAAACAATTTTTGCCCTTACCAAATAACAGGTGAAAAATCAATTATGAAAACAAAAAAATTTGTGTTTGGAATATTAGCAGTATGCATCGTTGTAATGTTTATTTCAAACATTTCAGCAGAAGAAACAACCAACGAAGATACAATAAAAGATGTAACAACAAAAGGACGTCTATCAGATCTACCACCTAGAGACGGTTCTGAAATAGATACAGATAAAGAATCATCTAGCGAAACCCCTCCTGAAAACTTAGTAGGTGAAGACTGCGACCAAGATCAACCTCACATAGTAACAATCGGCGAAGGCAATTCAGAAAACGAAGAAAATATGGATAAATCCAGAGATACGTCATCTAACCAAGTGGAAAACTCAGGTCTTCATATTGCGCTAAGCCTTGGTTTAATCTCCATAGTAGGTATATCCGCAGTAATCTATAAAAAAATAAGAAAATAAATAATTATTAATCCTTTTTTTTCTCTATATTTTTTTTATCCGATATAGTTTAAATCTTTAGAAGGTTCATCTCCACCTGATTTCATCTGTTTAAGCTGCTGAGCTATCTGCTCAATTTCCTTAGCTTTTTCTTCAAGCGCAGACAATTCAACTTCTACTTTAGTAGCTTTCATAAGTATTTTAAGAACAGCTTTAGCACTATTAGGATCTACCAGATATCCAGATGTTTCACCCATGAAACATGTTCCTTCAAATCCACGGAGTTTACCCAGTCCTAATAGTAAACCACTGGCTCCTACAATTCCGCCACCAGGCTCATTTTTCCTGAAAACAGCACCATGTTTCTTCATCTTTTTAGCAAGCTTTTTATTTGTAGTGGCACAAAGCACTTCTGGTTCATCAACCTCTTGACCTAAACCATAGCCTCCCAGCGTATACATCTCTTTTGAACCAAGATTTTCAGCTATATCTAAGATATTACCAACTAACTCATATTGACCCCGAGAAGATAAAGACTGGTAGTCACCCGTCAGAAATATCAGATCTCTTTGATCTTTCTCTTTTGCTTTCCAATAGTAAAATTCATTGTTTACAAGCTTTATAGTCCCATCTTGATTGATAAATACTTGGGGAGGAAAATCTTTGCTATATATCTCCGCGAATTTTTTTGCATCTAATGCCTCTACGAGATGTTCAACAGCTAATTTACCAACGTTTCCAATTCCAGGAAGACCTTCGATCAAAAGAGGATCTTTTAACTTTGGTTTTTTATCTGAATATTTAACTTCAATAAATTCCATTATAAACATGCTCCTCTCAAATTTTTTTGTAACTTATTTTTTTATATTTTGTTTTTTTAATTTTCGTCTATATTTTCCATAATTATCTTGAGGCGAATAACGAGGTGGTTTTTTACTTATAGTTTTTCCTTTACAATTCGAGCAAATATCATCCATCGAATATTCACCGCATTGTTTACAAAAACGAATGTGATTCATATCAGAAAACAACATAAATCTTTTTTTTATATCTATTTTTTTAATTCACGATGATAAAAAAATTCTCCATCGTTTTTTTCTATATACTCTTTTATTTTTCCAGTAGATTTTTTAAGTTCATCCTCTGCAATCTTGTAATCAGGTGCTTTAACTGTAATCATATATTGAGGTGCACCATTATATTTGGCTTTGATTTCCACGTCTTCATATTCAGTGTTCTCAGATCTACTCAAAGCTTCACGTATATGTTTTATTCCATCAGGACGCCAACATTTTATTTCTACATATCCTTTAATATCTACAAAAGGAATAGTGATGTTTTCCTCAGCGATTTTTTCGAATTCTTCAAGCCAATCTCCTTTAAAACCATCTTTTTTAAGTGTCTCTATATTATAAGCAGCTTCCTCAAAGGCACCATAAAGAGTACCATATTTTTCAATTAGCTTATCCCCAAATTCTCCATATGCTTCTTTAACGCCTTTACCCAGTTTTTTTGAAAGCATCTCAAAAAGTTTAGTAGCTTTTCTGTTGTTCTTCCATTCCTGTATTTTTTCTCTTTTTTGATGTTCATTAACTCTTTTTAAAGTAAGATTTATGTGACCTTTGTGTTTCTCTACTTCAAGTACTTTACTAACTACTTTTTGACCTTCTTTAACGTGATTTCTTATCTGTTTTACCCATCCAGTAGCAATCTCGGATATATGGATAAGCCCCTCTTTATCGTCATATTCATCTAAAGTTACAAATGCACCAAAACCTTTGACTTCTTTTACGGTGCATAAAACGAATTCTCCTTCCTCTGGCCATTCTTTCTTTTTCATAATTAAACTCAAAAAATCAAATATAAATAATATTTTTTTATTCTATTTCTTCTATTATCTCGCCTTTTATTTTAGCTTTTCCGCCTCGCGGTATAGCTAATTTACTTCCGCAGATATGACAAGAAACAATAGTACTAGCTTTGTTGAATAATATTTGCTCGTTTTCACAGTCTTTACATCTAACCTTTATAAACTTACTTTTAGGTTTAATCATGTTATCTTTTTTCACCTTCCAAAATTATTAACGTTAAATAATATGGTTTTTATGTTTTTAACCTATTTGTACCTTTTTTGCTCTTTGACTTGACGGTTGATGAGCTTTTTTACATTTAGTACAAACATATTTCAAATTTGCTCTTTTACTTGTTTTTTCTCCCTGAGGTTTCGGTCTAGGAAAACCGCGATAGCCTTTTAACACTCGTCTGAAACGTCTCTGACCTTGCTTTAATTCACTGGGCCTTCCTTTTTTAACTTTTTTTACAGTATGCTCTGTATGTTTTTTACAATGTGGACAATACCTTTTGATTTTACGTGGTCTTTTCATAAAGCAAACCCCTTTAAACTTCTAAGACAAGATAATATAACTATTTTTTTTAGATTGTACCTCGTAATATGGAGGTAATATAAAAATGTAAGTGGTCCTTTTTAAGTGTTTTCGATTCTTTCTATGACATTTCTATCTTCTAACATTTTAACCATATCTTCAGGTAGGGTGAGAACATCATTTTTTCTTAGCAGATATTTTTTAGTATCAGTACCTACAAATTCTGGAATATCTTTTTTGACTAAAACTATACTTTTATTCTTTTTTTTATTTTCATCATCAACATTATTTATTTTTTTTTTATCCGACCTTTCTACCTTTTTATCTTCCTGATTTTTTTTATTTTTTTTGTCTTCATCAATATCTACATCTTTTCCTTCTAAAAGCTTTCCCCGTGTTTTAGTAAGTATCTCCAAAATTTTTTCATAGGTCTTTCGTTCAGTTTCTATAAGATTATTAAGTTTCGGTTTTCCTCCTCTTGCCTTAGATATGGCGGCTAAAACAATCTTTTTTTCCCTGTATTCATATATTTCTCGTCCAATCTTTTTAGTATTCTGAATTTCTTCTTCTAAAAGCCGTCTTCTCTGATAGTTATCGACATCTGCAAGTTTATCTTCCATTTTTCTGATATATTTTCTTAGTAAATCATAAAAATTATATTTGATTTTAGATAAACTAGGTGATTTTTTCTCGATTTGTTGTATCCTGCGCAGTATACGGTAACTGATATCTTCGTCCATTTTAACTTATTCCTTCTATAAACAATCTGATAAAAATAACTTTTTTTTTTAATTCATCATTTTTTTTACTGTAATACAAAATAGAATATTAAAAAATTTGTTATAGCCAAACGAACAAAAAAAGAGAAGTTAATAAAATTGAAATTCAAAAAAAAAAATTGCTTTTTTTTGGTATATATCCTATGTTTTTTTATCAGCTATTTTTTTTCCTATCAGATATACAGCTAAAAACTCAGGGATTTTTTGTATTCCTTTATCTAGTCTGAATAAATTTCCGTTAAGATAGATTTCATGTCTCTGCTTAACATTTACTTTTATTTCATCGTCGCTAAAGACAATTGCATCATCTAACGGATTAAAATCCTCTATCTGATCCAAGTGTAATTCAGTTACCTTTAAACCTGTTTTTCCATGTAAGGAACCCGGCAGTCGTATCAATCTTTTAATATCACAGGTAACAGGTTCATCTGTCTCACCAGAAGCAGAAGAAACCGCTTTTTTCCTCAATGCATTATTTAGAAAAAACTTCCTTATCGTTTTAGATTGATTAAGATTTCCTTCTTTAATCCGTTCTATCCTCTCTTTACTTAGATCTTTCAGAAGTTTTTCAGCATTTTCTTTCTTAACACCATATTCTTGAAGTTTTTCATAAGGATTAGAGCTATATACTATCTCCTCAACAATCTCTATAATACCTCTACTAATCCTACCTTTCCATCCACCCTTAGTAGGTTTAGGCATTTTAAGCATCTTCGTTGAAGGATATTTTCTCTTACCATATTTTTTACTAGAAGTCGTCTCCTCCTTAAAAATAATGTTATCAATAATGTCTCTCCCAATTATATAATCAACAATTTCCCTTCTTTCATTTCCATCGAGATGAAATATATTTGGATCTTTTATGTGACAATGATAACCACGGTGACCGCTAAAATATAACTCTATATACTTTCTTTTGAATCCAAAATCATTTATTAAAAAATCTTCTACCAATTTAATAAACTCGTCTTTAACCATCTTTAGTTGCTCTTCATAACTATATTTTTCAGCTTCAGGCAAATGATCGGAATCTAAATCAAAAATAAGTTCTGCACCCATCCATCCTTTATTATTCATTTTAGGGTTATCAGGATCTTCATAATAGGCGGTAGAATAATAAGAATGCATCGGGCTTTTTTTACTTAGAAAATCATAAAGATCTTTTTTCCGATGAAAAGTTACATGTCTAAACATCCCTTTTCCGCCAAAATATACAAAAGCATACTCTCTTCTAGCGAACCTGTCTGGAAGAGTAACTTCATTATTTTTATAATATCTTTTAAAACGATTCTTTAGAAAGGAAAGATTTTCATTCTCCACAGTAAACTTATTCATCTATATTACCCACAATGAAACATCTAGTCTAAAAAAATTTTTATCAAAAACAAAAAAAATTTTTTTGTTTATTTCCACAAATACCTCTTCCTGGTAGATAAAGTTTTATGAACCGGTTTTGCATTTAACCTAAATTAATATGGATAACATAATCGAAGATGAATTAATGTCCTCTTCAGTTATTAAAGATCTAAATAAACTTGATTTTGACTACATTCCAGAAGAACTACCCAACAGAGAAGAATCTATGCGTGTGCTCGCTCAGATTTTTAAACCAATGCTTTCAGATGTAAACCAAAACGCAGTTATTAAAGGACCCGTCGGAACAGGAAAAACAGTAGTAGCAAAAAAATTCTGCAAATCGATCACCAAATTAGCCCGTAAAAAAGGAAAAAACATAGAATATGTACATATAAACTGTAGAAAAAGATCCACTGACTCAATGGTTCTTCTAGGTATACTAAATCATTTTGACCCTCGTTTTCCAGACAGAGGATTTTCAGTACAAGAAATGCTTGATGTACTCCGAAAAAATCTCATCAGAAAAGAAGCACATTTATTATTAGTGCTAGATGAAGCAGACGCGTTATTAACAAAGAAAGAATCAGATTTAATTTACAGTTTAACTCGTTTTTCAGATGATTCATCACAGAAAAAAACACCTATATCAATAATTCTGATATCGCAAAAAGACGTACTTTCAATGCTTGAATCCTCAGCGCTGAGTACATTCAAAAGAAGCAACGTTATATTTTTAGATAAATATTCAAGAGATCAACTACTAGACATCGTAAATCAACGTGTAAAACTTGCTTTTCATCGAGGAACCGTAGATCCTCAATCAATTGATTTAATCGCAGATATATCGTCAGAATGGGGTGACGCGCGTTTTGCAATAGAACTTCTCTGGAAAGCAGGTATCTCAGCTGACCATCAACATAAAGACTTGGTTAAACCAGAACATGTCAGGGCAGCTAAAGCTGAAACTTATTCAGTAGTAACAGAAACGAAACTCCAAAAACTAGATTTACATCCATTATTAAGTTTATATGCTATTGCAAAAAGGCTAAGAAAAGATGAAACCGCGTATGTAAAAACCGGTGAAGCTGAACAAACATATAAGATAACATGTGAAGAATAT
>JAZKSQ010000070.1:0-7996 GCA_036625995.1 Thermoplasmatota archaeon
TCCAAACTATTCTCTATCTTTTTCTCCACTTCATTAATAATCTTATCATTAAATCTATAATTCTTCTTTTAGTTTACTCTTTAAACGTTCTAATTTTTTATCAGATCTATCTATTACCTGGTTACAGTATTCTAAACAATAATCTAAATCTCCTTTATTAAAAAAAATTTCTTTATCTTTTCCTAGAGGAATATCTATACGTTCAGTACTCACAATTTCAACCATAATTTTTTCGGTAAAAGATTTTATTCCACTGTGTTTAAATCCACAAGATAGACCCATTTTTAATAAACGATCAGCTTCCTTGATTGTTTTTGCAGATATATGAAAAATAGGTGATTGAGCTATTAACCAAAGCTGGCCTTTTTTATAGTGAGCTAAAGCTTTAGAAAGTTTATTTATATCGATTTTATGATGCCATCTTCCAAGAAAAACAGCATTTTTTTTGTCTCCTAATTTTGGAATTTGCATCAAAATTATTCTACCTGCACAGCTACTAGAAGTATAATACAAGGGAGAACTATTAATCAAATCTAAAATATCAATAATTTTTTCGTCGACCTTTTTTTGTTGTTTTGCTTTTTTAAATTTAGTTATAGCAGCTTTTTTACTTTGTCTGAAATCATGTTCTTTATTCATCTAAAATTTAACACCAATTTTTTTGTCATAAAGAATTACAAAAAAGATTTTTTTTATTCAAAAAATCTTCTTTTTAATATTAATATTTCTTTTTTTTATTCATCTAAAAAAGGTTCCGGTTGTATAATTTTTTCTGGGCAAAACACTCCATATTTATTAAATAATTTTTTTCCTATCATCTGAGCGGTTATAGAAACAGGAAATCCTGTTGTTCTAATCATAGCCGTTAATTTATTTTTTTTCATCATAATAATCAATCATTGTATACTGGATATTTTTTTCCCTGCCTTTAATTTCTTCTTTTCTTTCTATTCTCATTAAAACAGCGTCTCTTCCTTCGGAAGGAATAATTTTTTTAAGATAAGCTATTAGCCTTTTTCCCTACTCACAATTAGCCCCGAAAGCACTTGTTTTATTTTTATAATCAGGGATAAACCCTTCTAAAACTTTTTTCATATTTTTGTAGTGATCCAAATATCTGATTGTTTTATAATCCAAATTCTTTATCTTCTCCTTATAATTGTTAGTTAAGTTTAATAGACCTTCCTAAAGTAATAAATAGCTTCATTTTTCCAAAAGATTCAGGAAAAGATAAATTTTCAATTTCTGTCATAGCTTTATTATAAATTATTTTTCCCTGTCTTAGACTTTTTGCGTTTTCGATATATTCATTTATTAATCCCTCTAAGGAGAATACTGCTTGATAATTGAAAGGAGGATAGGAATTCAATGGGATTCCTCCTAACCTTATTTTGACGTATTCGATATTATTCATTTTTTTTACTATATACTTGGTTATTATAGAAACCTATCCTGGTACAAGTCCGATTTCTGGAATAAAAGTTTTTTTTATTTTGACTTTTTCAAAGAGTGAGAGTTCATTTTTTAACTATGTTGTTATTTCCACTAAGGTCAATAAAAGTACAGTTGTTTTGAAGATATAATTTCGCCAAAGTAAAGTTTAAATGAGAAGAGGCAATAGATACAACTACATCAAATTTATGAAGATATTTATCTACTTTTTTTTAGATTTCGCATTTATTAAATCAAAAGATATTTTTTGTGTTCCTTAAGAAAAGTATTAGCTGATTTTAAACCTTAGTTTTATGATCTGCTACTGTGATATCTTTGAGATTGAAATTTATTGATAGGTCAAAAGGCATCGATCGACTCATTAATATTGATCCTAATATAAATAAATCCATAATATTTTACAAGGATAAATGGTGTAGGAACTTTAATAAAATATTTTTTTTTGAAAGTATTTTTTTCAAAATTGTTATAATAGAGTAATATAATAACGATTTTAAAATGGGAGGCAAACGAACATGGCTCAGCATTTATGGAACAAAAAAGTAGAATCAATGCCCTTAAAAGAATTAAGAAAATTACAATTGAAAAGATTGAAAGAACAAGTTAAAAGAGTTTATAAAAAAAATAAGTTTTATAGAAAAAAATTTGATGATGTAGATCTTAAACCTGATGATATTAAAAAGTTAAAAGATATTGAAAAAATCCCCTTTTTAACTAAGCAGGAACTCCGTGAATATTATCCTTTTGGATTATTATGTACTGAAATGGATGATGTAGTTGAAGTACATGCATCTTCAGGTACTACAGGTAAACCAGTAGTGGGCCCATATACCAGAAAGGATGAGGAACTTTGGAGTGAAGTAATGGCAAGAGCTCTTTACGCCAATGGCCTTCGTAAAAAAGACATAATGCAAAACAGTTATGGTTACGGTCTTTTTACTGGAGCCCATGGGTTTGAAAAAGGAGCTCAAAAAATTGGTGCTGCAGTAATTACTATAAGTTCAGGAAATACTAAGAGACAGATAGAGGTAATGAAAGATTTTAATACAACCGCCGTAGCCTGTACTCCTTCTTATTCTCTTTATATGGCAGAAGTAGCTGAAGAGATGGGATATGACCCCTTGGAAGATTTTAATCTAAGATTGGGATTATTTGGAGCTGAGGCTTGGAGTGAAGAAATGAGAGGAAATGTTGAAGAAAAATGGGGTATAAATGCACATGAACATTATGGACTAACTGAAATTATTGGGCCTGGTGTAGTATCTGAATGTGAACATAAAAAATTACATGTTAACGCCGATCATTTTTATCCTGAAATAATAGACCCTAAAACCGGGGAAACTTTGCCTCCTGGGGAAGAAGGAGAACTTGTTTTTACTACCTTAACTAAGGAGGGTTTTCCAGCCTTACGGTTCCGAACTAAAGATCTAGCTATGCTTTCTGAAGAAACTTGTGAATGTGGTAGGACTCTTCCAATTCAATCTAGGATTAAGGGAAGAAGCGACGATATGATGAAAGTCAAAGGAGTAATTGTGTTTCCATCTCAGATTGAGGCTGCTTTGATGAAGGTTGAAGGTGTAAGTGAATATTATCAAATAGTGAAAACCAAAAAAGGTGATATGGATACAATTTATGTGGAAGTCGAGCCAGATGAACAGAGATGGACTGAAGGAAATCTCGAAGATATTGAGGAAAAAGCTGAAGAGGAGATATATAGTATTTTAAATCTTCATGTGCCTGTAAAGACAGTAGAACCTAAAACAGTCCCTAGAAGTACGGGTAAAGCTAAACGAGTGATTGAAAGATAAGACTTTTTTGAGGACATTTCATAATGATAGATATATTAAAAGATATATTGACATATATATCTGGTCTTTACACGTTACCCTGGATACTTATCGGATTCATAGCAACAATCATCATAGCACAATTCATCGGCCGAGAAAAAATAGATAAAATAATGAAAAAGATAGGGCTCATAATCCTATACTTTTTCATACCCGTACTACTTTTTAGAATATTTCTAGACCTATTTCGTCTAAAACAAATAAACTTCGCACTTGTAACCTCTTTAATCATACTGCTAATGTACCTAATCGCATATTACTATGCAAAAAAAACAGCAGAAAAACAGAAGTTAACCAAGAGCAAAAAAGACCTGTATCTTAAAACCATGCTTACTAACCAAGGACGAAGCTCAGCTTTCATAGGAAGCGCAATGATGGCATACTGGCCAGTGGAAGCAGGAATATTCATGGCCTTAGTAGGTATAGCACTATTCGCAATTATACCCTACATACTATCGCATCTACACCGAAAAGAGAACAAAAGAAAAAAACAACATGAAGAAAAAAATCCTTTACCATGGTTTCTTAAAATTTACCCATGGTATCTTATCGCATTTGTAATAGCCGCAATAATCATAAATCTACAAACAGGTATAAAGACACAAGACTATGGCAATATAGGGTTTCTCTTAAAATTCTACACAGCAATAACCATCCCTGCAGCATTATACTATGTAGGAGCAAGTATACATCCTTCAGATTTAAAAAAATCTGAAATGAAAAAACTGATAGGTTTAGACAAAGGAAAAGAAGATAGCGAACATTGGGAATGGGTAAGACAGATGTTCATATTAACAGTTATCATAACCCCTCTAATAATAGCAGGAATATTCACCATACTTCTATTAACAGATAGGATACCTCATATATGGTATCCGGTAATAATTATAAATGCGATACTACCTGTCACTAGCACTAACATGTTCCTATTACCTTATGGAATCGATAAAAAATCCACAGCACATATCGTCACATGGACAACATTGGTATGCGTACCTATAGTGGTTGCATTGATAGCAGTTTTTGGTATATATTTCACATAAAAAAACAAAAAATTTTTTAAATTTTTTCAATTATTTCCTCAGCAGCTTTTTTACCAGATCTTAACATGCCTCCAAAAATAGGTCCCATCCTTGGAGCACCAAAGACGGCATTAGCACACATTCCAGCAGCAAATAAACCTGGATATACTTCTTTTGTATTTTCAACTACGGTTTTTTCGCCAACATCTGCATGCATAGACTTTTCTTTCTCTAACTTGCCGCTATCAGTCATAAGAGAACCGCATTTCTCATAAACAACGTTACAAACCTCGGCAGGATGACCTGTAGCGTCTATGGAATAGGAAGAACGGATAGTTAAGGGGTCTACATGTAAATCAGCCATTTCGACAGTGGTCCAGTTAATGACTAATCCGTTGACTTCTTTTTTTTCATTTAATAAAACGTCTTCTACTGACATAGTATTGAAGATACGGGCTCCTGATTCTATTGCAGATGCACAAAGTTTTGATACCGCCTCAATAGAATTTGCACTATAGTATCCATTATCCTCTTTTTTTAGCCTTACATTAATCTCTTCAAGTAGATCTTTTGAATTTTCCTGAACTACGATAACAGGGAAAGTCATGCCTCCGCCCCACATTCCACCACCAACTGAAAGTTTTCTTTCAAAAACAACTACTTTTTTTCCTGCTTCGGCGAGGTTTTTAGCTGCAACAAGTCCTGAAGGACCGGCTCCTGCTATGGCTACATCTACTTCAAAACAATCTTTAAATTCCTCAGAAAATCTACCAAAAATCGTCTTAGTAACTATTACATCATCTATTCCCATAAATAAGTTTAACCTCCAAAAATCATTCCGGAAGTAAAGAAGGTAAATAAAATCATGTTATATTAAATATACCACTAACAATTTAAAACCTTAACTTTTTATTACTTTCATAATGTGTTATCGATTAGAAACTTTACTTCAACAGATATGTTCTCAGTAATCAAAATTGCTTCTAGAAATCTTTCTGAGACATATAGACCGGGGATCTTTAATTATTTCTACGAATCCTTTTCAAATGGATTTTTAGTTGCTGAATTAGATCATAAAATTATTGGATTTATCATTGGAACTCCTATTAATCTTGATTTAGCTAAAATATTGATGCTGGCTGTAAATAGAGGATATAGACATAAAAAAATCGGTAGTAAGTTAGTCGAAAAACTTTTAAAAATAATTATAAACGAAGGAATAAGTAAAGTCGAATTAGAGGTTAGAAAAGATAACAAAAGAGCAATTAATTTTTATTTAAAACATGATTTTAAGATAGTAGGGCAGATAAAAGGTTTATATCAAAACGGTAAAGATGCTTATCTCATGAAGAAAAATCTAAAAAAATAGTATTTATTAATTTAAAAAAAATTAAGTTTTTTTTATGTAGAGCTAGGAGATGCTTCCATTTCTTGGATGATTCTTCTTTCTTTATTTGTCATAAAACGTTCAGACATTGAATCTAACCTACCAGCAATCTTTTCTAGACCTGGATAGTTATTGTTTGATAAAAGATCAGCTATCCCTTTACTAAGAGTGAAAACAGCTAGTTTATGTTCTCTCTTAGATTTATACACCTGGTATGGACTAACATCGAGTCTTTTATAAAGATTGAATTCCTCTCCACCATTACCTTCTACTATCTCCTCAAGATGTGTTTTTAATTGTATTAGAAAGGTATGAATTTGTATTAACTCATCTTTCTGCATAGATTCCATACACCCTCAAAATAACTATTGTTGAAATATTTATACATGTTTTTATTATTTTCTAAAAACATTTTAAATAGGAGGTCTTCATTCGGGATAAGAAAATTTAAAATAATAAAAAGGGAATATAACTAAAAAATCGAAATTTTTTGCTTTATAAAAAAGACAAAACAAAGATATACTATATCTAAAAAATGTTTTATATACATAAAAGGTCGATAAAAGCCTTATATAATTTGTCTCTGTAAGATACCTAAAAAAGCAGTTTTTAAAAGGTAAAAAAAATAAAAAAATTTTTTTATTTTAAATCTTCTTTTGTTAGAACTGTAATAGACTTAGGTTTTTTTACGACATTACCGATTTTCATACCTATAATTTCAGATATGTTTTTATCTTCACCAATATCTAAAAGCCGTTGTGTTATAATACCATCAAAAATGACTGTAGATATCTTATCTGTTTTTTCAAGAGACTTCGTCAATTTTTTTACTGGAATTTTTTTGATTTTCTTGTTATTTTTATCAAGAAGGACTGCTTTAAGAGAGCCTGAAACATCGTTTAATATTTTTCTGTAACGTTTTTGATCTTTGCTAATTATCTTCCCTTTTTTATCTGAACTCTTTTTTTTGGGAGTATAGTTCTTTTTACTTTTTCCAGGTTTTTTTTTTACAGATTTGTTTTTGTTCGGGACTTCGAGGTTAAACATTTCTGCGTATTGTTCCGCAGGAATCTTATTTTTTAATGCCTTCATAATCAATTTTTGTGGTATTTCTTCTACTTCCCGGGTCTTTGGTGCTCGTGCGACAAAATCAACATCAGCTGTTTGTAGAAGTTCTTTTACTATTAATTCACCGCCTCTGTCTCCATCTACAAATGCAGTAGTGACTTTCTCCTTTGTAAGTTTCCTTACTGTCTTTGGGATATTAGTACCGCCTACGGCTATAGCGTTTTTTATACCGTATTTTAAAAGATTTAAGACGTCCCTTCTTCCTTCTACAACTATAATCGCATCGCTTTTTTCAACGTTAGGACCAGCTGGACAATGTTCAGAACCGTAATTAGTTATCTCCTCTATTTGAACTGCTTGCCGGACATTATCTGATATGCTTTCGCCTTCGATTTTACCTTCTTCTAAAACTTTGTTTAGAAGTTCTTTTGCACGTTCAATTACTTTTTTCCTTCTGGCTACTCTTACATCTTCTACCTCTTCTACAGAAATAGTCGCTTTACAAGGACCTACTCTATCAATACTTTCAAATGCTGCCGCCAAAATAACAGTTTCGACTTTATCCAAAGATGTAGGAAGAGTTATCATTCCTTCGCTTTTACCGTTTTTCGAGTTTAGATCAACTTCAATTCTACCTACTCTTGCCGAACGTTGTAATTCTCGTAAATCTAGTTCGTCACCAAGTAAACCTTCAGTTTGACCGAATATGGCTCCTACAACATCCGATTTTTCAACGACTCCATCAGCCTTAATATTGGCTTTAATCATATACTTAGTTGTTGCTGGATCAATGACCATGAGTTTTACACCTCAATATGAAATTTTTTTATTTGTTATCATCTAGTCACATACATCAAATATCAATGAAAAATAGCGTAAAAATCCCCTCGCGTTCTTCCTGTTATATAAAACATTCCTGAAGTAAACATTCTTTTTTTTGCAGTAAACCTTATTCAGTTGTTTCTTCTGGCCACCACATAATACTTCTTTACTAAACCTTTTTTAATAGAGGGTTAATTACGATCAAATCCTAAACTTTTATTAAACTAAATATATACTCAACATCGCTATTTTCCATCAATTATCTTGACGTATGCAAATTATATAGAGATATATGAGGTTTGCACCATATTTAAATGTTGTGCTCAATATTCCACAAATCATATGGGTTTTCCAAATGAAGGGGAAACTCATTTGGAATAATGTTTTTATTCAAACAA
>JAZKSQ010000071.1:0-7991 GCA_036625995.1 Thermoplasmatota archaeon
TGAACTATATATCATAAAAATTCTATCCTCCTTTTTACTTTCCGAAGTACTGTTTTGAAAAAAAAGATCTACCCCTTCTTCTTCATGTAGATTTCATCCATAATAAGTTAATCCAGTTTTTTAGAAGATTTTTAATACACGTATTTTTGTCTCTTCACGATTTCCCAGATTGTCATAGGCGATAGCCCTTAGAGTATATCTACCAAACATTGAATCTTTCCATATCCATGTGAACGGTTTTATGTCATCTTTATCTTGAAATTCATAGTCGATATAGAATTCTACATATTGTGTTTGTTTTAAACCAGATGTCTCTACTTTAACCTCTATTTTACCTATGATTATAGTTGAATAAAAATTGAGGATTTTTGAGTTTGCAAAGTATATCCCCTGTACTGGTTTAGTAATCTCAACTTTTTCAACTACCTTAACATGGCGTGTGTCTGACCAACTGCTTTCAAAACCTTCTTCATTTTTAGATTTGACTCTTACATAATAGGTACCTTTGGAATCCCAACTATGGTTAGCTTCAACTGTCGTACCAGAGGAAAATGGACCTATCCACTCAGAGTAGGATCTGTCACCCCAGTAAAATAGATAGTATAAATCTTCATTATATGGGTCTGTAGTCGAAGTATTATAAGTATAATTTTCATGGACAAATCCGGTTATTGGTCCACTTGGTTTATCAGGTTTTTCTGGTATAGGGGGTATTTTACTAGTTACACAGAGGGAGTCATTTTTATAATCCACTCTATTTTCATCTATTAATCCTATACCCATTCCTTTTACTGTTTTTTCATCCCCTGTATTTTTTATCGATACTTGAAAGCTGCAGGTTATAGTTATCGAGCTTAGTACTGGCCACCATAAAAAAACGATTTCTTTATCGCTGGAATTAAACATAGTGGTTTTTCTACTACTTTGCTGGCTGTTTTCAATATAATCAAACATCGGTCCTTCTTCTGTATTTGGTAGAGATATTGCTGCAGTTAAAGATAGAGGATAACTTCTCTTTGTTTCTATTCTAATTTTAAATTCGAGTATATCTCCGGTATATGCTGTTATGTTGGAATCTTGCCATACTTCATTTTTTTCTCGGACTTTTATATCAAAAGTTATATTATCTGAAGATTTAAAAAGGTCTTCACAGGAATTTTTTATTTCTAACATATTTTTCTTTTCGAGTAGTGATTCAATATTATTGCTTGAGCTGATATTTTTTGCCGATACCAATCCATTTGAACAAATATTTGCCAGTAAAGAAAAAATCATAATTAAAAACAGCTTTTTTTTCATATTTCACCCTTTCTTTTTACCAAATCACCAACAATATATTATTGGTATCTAATAAACTTTTGTTTCAAAATAGCGGTAATTAATCGATTTTTAGTAGATAAAAAATTAAAGAAAATATTTTTAATTCTCTTTATCCCTATTTTAGAGACCATATTAGTGACATTATTCAGAGCTGAATTTCTCATATATAATGACAGTTTAGACGAGGTTAGAAGAAAAAATCAAAAATCCTTTCGAACAATAACAACAAAGGAAAATCAGCTCCATTAAGAGAGGTATCTATTATATCAACATCGGTTAATTTCGTTTCAAAAGTTTTCCATTCACTTTTGTGACCACATATATCTTCTGCTTGAATCTTTATACAAAAAGGATTTGACTTTTGATAAAAACCACACCAACAATGCTTAAAGGATACATTCATACCTGACTGATAAGGACCACTTTTAATCACAGCAGAAGGATCATCTGAAAATTTAATTTTGTAATAAATGTAATCACCCTGAGGATCATTACTGCTCACAAAATAGGTACAAGTTTCCCCCATTTTTGCTTTACATGGACCATCTATATCCGGTGTACTTGGTTTAAAAACAATTTTTTCTTTTCCTTTATCACCTTCCACTAAAAAAACTGGTGTTAAAAACAGCAGTATAACAAATATGCTCACCACTTTTCGGTTTATTATATTCACCCCCATATATTTTTAAGATAGACTAGTTCCAAAATACACTACCAGTAAATAAAGTTTTGGATAACTTTATTAACAAAATAACTAATTAAAAAAAATTTACAACACAAAAATTTATTAAAAAATTAATTGAAGACTTATTATCCTAAAAACAATCTTTTTACGATAAAATAAAAACTTTTTTTTTACTGAAAAATTATTATCCCAACAATACAAGAAAAAAAACATAGCTTTTAATAGCCAAAAAAGCATTCCCCTATCCATTAAAACTAAGAGGTATTGAGAATTTCTCATAACGAAAACATCGATAGTGATAAAAACAAAAAAACACAAACGGATACATCTTCCACAGAAAAAAATCGTTTACATTTAAACTACAAAGAAAATACAAAAAAAACAGATAACACTGGAAAAACCATGACATTTTCAAACAGAGAAATGATATATGAATTATTGAATGCATTCAAACAAATAATCGGTCAAAAAACTAGCGCAGGATATGCAAACGTAGTAATAAAATCCCTAATAAAAAAACTTGAAAAAAAATTTGGATTCTTACGATACGTAAAAAATATAGGACAAGAAGAATACACCATCAAACCTAAAATAAATGAAATATCTAAAGAAGAAGTTTGCAAAGCCATAGAAGCATTAATCCGTATAGTATACATGGATCTTAAAAGAGAAGCAGGGGCATTTTTTTTAAGTGAAATAGAAGCTAAAACTAAACCAGGTTTTATCCCCGAACTTAGAGAACATGGCACCGACATTGATTTATTAAAAATGGAACATCAACTATTATTCAGAGACTTTGACAGAATGAAATTTAAACATAATGTCGATACTTCAAGAGACGCCTCTTTAAAAAAAGAAATAGAAAAAGAAATACTATTAGAATTAAACGAGAAAGATAAAAGATTTTTAAAAATCCTTCAAAACGAGGATCTAAACCGCGAAGAAGCATTAGAAAAATTGGATATATCCCAAGATGAACTAAAAATAATAGTAAACAAACTTATTCATTTAAACTATCTAGAATATATCTCAAACCACGAAATTGCATTAACAGAAAAAGCATTAAAACATTTAACAGTTGAAAAATAAACTATTTTATCTCGCTTTTTTCAATTATGTATCTAATTATCTTAGCCGCTAAAACAGAGGTCTGTCCATGATCATATTTAGGAGATACCTCAACTATATCAAATCCCACTATCTTTGAAGAAAAAAAATCTATTATTTTTAATACCTCAAAAGGAGTAAGACCAAAAGGCTCAGGTGATCCCGTACCAGGGGCATAACCCGGATCAATTACATCCACATCCAAAGTAAGATAAATCTTTTTTCCTTCAAATTTCTCTTCTGTCTCTTTTAAAATTCTTTCAATACCATTATTTCTAATTTCAAAAGAGGATTTTAAAAAAATATTCTGTTTTAAAGCATCTTCATATTCATTTTTTTCAGCTGATCTATAACCAAGTATAGCTATATTCTCTTTCTTTTGAGATTCAGTTAACCTTCTAGCAACACACGCATGGCTATATTTTTCGTTCTGATAAGCATCTCTAAAATCGAGATGTGCATCTAAACTTAAAACAGCTGTATCTTTTGGAAAAGCCTGTAATATACCTATGGATGCAGAGTGTTCACCACCGATTGCTATCGGAAATTTTTTTTGACCTAATACTTTTTCCGTAAAAAAACGTACTTTTTCAACCATTTCTACAGGTTTTTTATTTTTAACCTGAAGATTTCCGAAGTCATGTATCTTTAGGTTTTTTAAATCTATCTTCGTTATAGGGTTATATCTCTCAAAATTCCAGCTCATCTCCCTTATTTTTTCAGGTGCTTTATCCATACCTTTTCTAAAAGATGTTGTCTTATCATAAGGGACGCCAAATAGTATATAGTCTCCCTTTTTGAAACCAGCTTCTGCATCCGCAAAAAAACCAGGATTTTTCATACAAAAAAACAACAGTTAAAGATTATATTTTTTTTATTGAAGTATATTTCTTGTTTTTTTTATACTAATAAACTTCTTTTGCTCATAAAAATTTGCAATTAAAAGTTAAAATTTATGTTGGAGAAAAAAAATATATTTTTTTTAGGAGGCTCTAGTTATTTTTTTCCGCCCCAAAGCTTCAAGATAAGATACTTCTTGACCGTTTTCTAATTCTCCTTTGTATTCATCAGGTATCTCCATTTCAAAGGTTTGGTAGTTTTCCATATCCATAAGCTGCACACGATCACCCATCAATGCAACAACCTGAGCTTTTCTTTTGTCTATCACCGGCACGTGCACTTTATGTGTCACAGGAGATATGATACTTCTTTTTTGACCGTCGAATACACCTGTGGCTTCTATCCTTGCTTTAGCTTCTCCATGTTTACCTGGTTTGGACGTATTTATACTCGTTATTTTACAAGGTTCATCGTCGATGATTATGTATCTATTTTCTTTTAAGGATCGTACTTGTTTTAATTCTTTCATAATTTTATTCCTCTGGAATTATCTTATATACATGATCGTTCTCTCTTACTCTATCTTTTACCTTTATTCCTACTTCATCACCAGTTTCTACTTTTTCAACTGGTTCTCTATCTATTTCCATGCTTTTAACTTCTTGTTCAAAATCGGTATGAGCACCGATTATATGAATTCTATCTCCAACTTTAAGTTCGCCGTCTGTCATTTTAACAGCAGCTACACTAACGTTAGTAAAAAAATGCTCTATTTCACCTATCTTTTTTTCAGTCATTTTTTTCTGCCACCATCAAAAAAGGATATAACTTTTACTAGCTTATAAGCTTTAATCCTTGTCTACAATTTCGTATATCGCTTTTTTACCATGTTTCGTACAGATAAAAGCCTCCCAGTTTTTATCCCAACTCATGGGTTCTCCACATTCAGGACACGCAAGTTTAGTTATCAGCTCACGATGCTGCTTAGTCCTAGTTTTTAATACTTCGGCCTTCATCTTTTTCTTAGGGTCTAAAGAATTCATCACATATACTTCACCGCTAGGTGGCAAATAAGGAGTGTTATCCGTCTTCATCTTTTTTTTACGATAGGATTTCATTTGCTGTTTAAATTTTTCCTGCATTGTTTGTCTTCGACCCATACTAATCAAAAAAGTAATAATTCCTCAAGATATAATAAGTTTTTTGTTATGTAACCCCTATAACAGGCTAAGATATCAATGAAAATCGATGAACTACCAGTAAAAAAAGAAATAATACAGATTCTTAAAAAACAAGGGATTGAAAAACTGTACCCTCCTCAAGCTGAATCAGTTAAATCGATTTTAGAGGGAAAAAACGCAGTTTTATCTTTTCCTACAGCAAGCGGAAAAAGCCTTATGGCTTATCTAGCTATCCTCAACAGTCTACTTAAAACCGAGACGGGAAAAGCTCTATATGTGGTACCATTAAAAGCTCTTGCCCGGGAAAAATATGAAGAACTAAAAGAATTTGAACAACTTGGATTAAGTGTAGGCATATCCACCGGTGACTTAGATGACTCAGATCCACGTCTATCAAAATTTGATATCATAGTTTGCACATCTGAAAAAGCAGATTCACTTTTAAGACATAAAGTAAACTGGATCAATCAAATCAATGTTCTCGTTGTAGATGAAATACATCTTATCCATGACCCACTACGTGGTCCTACATTGGAAGTAATCATCTCTCATTTTAAATCACTTAACCCTAACACCCAAATAGTAGGTTTATCTGCCACAATTCAAAACGCTATGGAGCTTTCTATCTGGCTTGACGGAAAATTATTTCGTTCAAACTGGAGACCAGTACCCCTACGAGAGGGTGTATGTTATAAACATGACATAAAGTTTGATGACGGTAAAACTAAAAAAGTCAAAGGAAAAGAAAAAAGAGTTTTAAACAGATTAGTAGAAAATTCTTTTCAAAAAGGCGGTCAATGCCTCGTTTTTGTAAACACAAGAAGGTCAACTATAGCTGTTGCTGGAAGACTATGTTCAGTTATCAACGAAAAAATCTCTGATAAAGAAAAAAAGAAATTAAAACAAATAGTCGAACAAATTGAAACTAAACTACCTGAAGTAACATCTGTTGATAAAAAACTTTTTTCCTATATTAAAAAAGGTGTGGCTTTCCATCATGCAGGTCTTTCCAGCATCCAAAGAAGAGGAATAGAAAATGGTTTTAAAAACCGTCTTATTAAATGTATTGTAGCAACCCCTACCCTAGCAGCCGGAGTTAATATACCTGCTCAAAGGGTAATCATACGTGACCTATGGCGCTACGATCCTAATTACGGTATGAAACCTATACCTATACTTGAATACAAACAACAGGCAGGACGAGCAGGTAGACCCGGATATGATGATCTTGGCGAAGCTATCTCCATAGCCAAAAAAAGAGGGCAAAAAGAACAAATATTCGAAAACTATGTCTTGTCTGAAACAGAACCTATTTTTTCTAAACTAGGAAGTCAGGCTGCACTTAGAATGCATCTTTTATCATCAATAGCTGCAGGCTTCGTAGAAAACATAGAAGACGTATACAGTTTTATAGATAGCACTTTTTATGCTTACCAAGCCGATACTTTTGCACTTAGAGATGAAATAAATTGTTCGATTAATTTTCTTGTAGAAAATGGTTTTGTAGACAAAAACCAGGAAAACATGCTTATGTCTACCACGTTTGGAGATAAAACATCTTCTCTCTACATTGATCCTCTATCTGCTCTGAAACTACGTGAAGCCCTCCAAAATACAGACAACGTCAAACAAGCTGAGGATATCTCTTTTCTACACGCTGTTTGTTCTACACCTGATGTTAGATCTTTATATCTTAGAAAAAAAGATGAATGGGTCGAAGAAAAAGTCGAAGACAACAAAGATGTTTTTTTAATTAAACCACCTACCTATTCCAGTAATGATTATGAATGGTATCTTAGCGACGCTAAAACATCTTTTTTAATAAAAGACTGGATAGGAGAAAAACCAGAAGATTACATAGTTAAAAAATACAATGTAGGACCGGGGGACATACACAACAAGGTAGAAACAGTAGTATGGCTTTTACATGCAATGAGAGAGTTTGCACGTATGTATAACTTCGAATCTGTATCTGCTATAAGTGATCTTAAAATGAGAGTTGAATACGGTTGCAGAAAAGAACTACTCAACCTTGTATCCCTACATGGTATAGGGCGGGTTAGAGCACGCTCTCTATATAATGAAGGATTCAAAACTATTACAGATCTACAAAGAGTTCCTGTTAAAAGACTGATGCAAGTAAGACATATCGGTAGAAACATAGCTGAAAGCATTAAAAAACAGATTGGAGAAAACATAAAAAAAGAAGACCATGTTCTTTCTGACTATTAAAAAAAAGATATTATTTTAAATAAGAAAGGTTTTAATTATTTATGATAAAAATTTATGGTTTCAGAGGAAAAATACAGGATATCGAACATTTTTTAGAAGAAACATCTAAAATAGTTAATAAAGGTAAACAAATCGATTTCCAGGTATTCGACGGTGAAATGATATATGGTGAAAATCATCTTATTTCAGCATATGAACACGCCAAAAGAGCTATAAAACAAGATGAAAACACCTGCAATTCACTTGCCATGGAAATACTGCTCTATGCTTCAGGTGAAAGACAGCTAAAACAGGCTATACCTAAAATGGGAATAAAAAAAAATAGCGGCAAGATAGTTTTCATTTTTTTCAATAAAAAAATTGGTAAAAAAACAATGTTTGATGAAAGCCTACTTGATTCTATAACTGAAACTTTTTCTTTAAAAAGAGACGATAAAATTATTGAAGGGGATATCAATACACTAAGAAAATTTGGAATAGAAAAAAAGGAAACTAGTACAGTTTCTGAAAATGAATACGGTGATCTTATATTGGAAAGAGTGGCTATGGTAGACCTTCTTAAATAAAAAAAATATTTTTTTGTTGCCCGCATGAGGTAGTTTGGATATCCTAGAGCCCTGCGGAGG
>JAZKSQ010000072.1:0-7905 GCA_036625995.1 Thermoplasmatota archaeon
GAAGGATATCAGCTTACCGATATGATTTTTCTAAGAAACAAGGGCCGTTTGCCAGTAACAGTAGTTGGAGGATGTCACAACGGCCAATTTGACGTTACTATGGCTAACATAGTCGAAGGTGTTCGTGAAAACGGTCTGAATTATTTCAGAAGAGGAGGAGATTTTTGGTATAATGAATGGGTTCCTAATTGTTGGGCTTGGTGGCTTACAAGTAAGCCTAATGGTGGAGCTATTGCTACTATTGCAAATACAGGTCTTGGCACACACGGTGATGACGACGTTGACAATGATTCTGTGGCTGATTATTTACAGGTGTTAGATGGATGGCTTGAACTTCGTTTTCTTGAGTTATATGATAAAGATGATGGGGACATATTAGGTCGAAATCATGGTCAAACAATCACTGAATATTTACATAAATTCCTTGGCGATAAGGCAGTAATGGACGTAAAAATGGTTCAACAATGGGAGCTTTTTGGTGATCCCAGCTTGAAAATCGGGGGCTACGCCCGGTAATTTTTAATTATTTTAAAAAAAAAGAAGATGGATAAAAAAAAGAAAGAATTTTTTATCCTAAGAAATTATTTTTTTTTATTTCTTTTTTAGATAAGGAAGACCAGTCCTTTTGTTTACTCCTACTGTGTAACCGTTTGGTTTATCACAAGGTTCTCCGGATTTTGGAGTTTTTTTACTGAAGAAGTAAATTGTCTGGTTTTTTCCGCCTTTAAGTTGTACATCTCTTTTGTATAATGTCCAACCTTCATGTTTGTATACCATATCCTTATACCTCCTGAGAACCAAATATATATCTTTAGATTTAAATCTTTCCTTATTTTTATCTAAAAAAAGGTTTTTTGATGATTTTTTTAACGATTTTGGGGTATGTTTCTAATTTTTAGCTTTTTTCACTACTTTTTTTGATTTATTGTTGTTTTATTTGTTTCTTCTAGGTATTTTTCGACGATTTCTATTGCGCATAATTTTCCACACATCGAACAAGCTGATATATCTTCAAGAGGTTTTCTTTTGTCTCTATATTGTTTTGCTTTTTTTGGATCTAAACATAATTTAAACATTTTGTCCCAATTTAGGTTCTCCCTGGCTTTGCTGAATTCATAGTCAATTTTTCTTTGTTTTCCTCTTGCGATATCTGCGGCATGTGCAGCGATTTTGGTAGCTACGATGCCTTCTCTAACGTCTTTTTTGCCTGGGAGTGACAAATGTTCTGCAGGTGTTAGATAACATAGAAAATCTGCTCCTGCATATCCTGCTATTGCGCCTCCTATACCTCCTACAAAGTGGTCGTATCCTGGTGCTATATCTGTAACTAGTGGGCCTAAAACAAAGTAGGGGGCTTCATTGGTTGTTTTTTTCATTATTTCTATATTTGGTTGGATGTCGTTTAAAGGCATATGCCCCGGTCCTTCTACCATCGTTTGAACACCGTGTTTTCTTGCTTTTTCTACTAGTTCGCCTATTATTAGTAGTTCTTGTATTTTTGCTCTGTCATTTGAATCATATAGTGCACCGGATCTCATGCCGTCTCCTAGACTTAAAGTAATGTCGTATTTTTTAGCGATTTCGAGTAGATATTCAAAGTTTTTGTATAATGGGTTTTCCTTTTTATGATGTAGAATCCATGCCATGTGAAATGCTCCTCCTCTCGAAACCATTGGGATAAGCCTTTTTTGTTTTCTAAGACGTTCAACGCTTTCTTTGTTTATTCCTACATGTACTACTGCAAAATCTATCCCCTGTTTTGCCTGTTTTTCAAAAACATTGAACATTTCATCTTCTGTCATATCGACTATTGATCCATGTTTTGAGATGGCTTCTATCCCTGTTTGGTATATAGGTACGGTTCCGAAAGGTATATTAGAGATTTTTATTAGTGATTTCCTTATTTTATCGAGATTTCCGCCTGTTGATAAATCCATTAATGCATCTGTTTTTGTTTTTATAGCGATTTTGGCTTTTTCTAATTCTTCATCTAAGTTGCAGTGTTCCCTTGATGTTCCTATGTTTGCGTTGACTTTTACTTTTAGGTCTTTACCGATACCGACTGGCTTTGGGGAATGTATCGGATTATGAGGTATTACTATTTTCCCCTTAGCTACGAGTTTACGGATTTTTTCTTTTGGTAGATTTTCCTCTTCTGAAATCTTTTCAATTTGCTTAGTTAATCTACCGTTTTTTGCTTCAGATATTTGTGTCATATTATTTTACTCCAGCTGAGATAGAGTTCTTATTCTTTTTGACTATTTTTTTTGTAGCCAAGAAAAGTATTTCAATCATTGTTCTTTTTAATTTTTTTCCATTACTAAAAATTAACCCTTGATTCAGTAGTTCGGAAGGTAGAAATTTACATATCAAATTTTGAACCTTTATAGGGAACCTAATTTCGATGCTTTCCAAATAAACCTTTTTTAGGGTTATTTTAGTCACGTTCCGAAGTACTGTGCTTTTTAGAAGGTTTTATATAGGGATCAATATTGCGGATGAAAAAAGGGTGTAAATTGTTGTTATGATCAGTGCATATATATTAATTAGCTTGGCTCCTGGTGAAACAGATAAAATCATATATAAAATGAGGAAAATTGAAAGTATAGCAAAAATTTCGGTAGTTGCTGGTGATTTTGATGTTGTGGTAAGAGCACAAGTAGAAAAGCTTGAAGAGTTATTAAAGGTAACTAATAAGATTCAGATGATAAAGGGAGTAAAAGGGACTACTACCCAAGTAATTGAGAAAGAATTGACATCCTAGTAAAGAATTCATTTGTTTTTTTTAGAAAAGGTTTTTTTTATGAGAATTAGGAGAAAGTATCTGTTTTATGTTATAATTTTTTCTTCTGCTATAATACAGTCGGTTAATTCAGGGGTGGATGCAACTGTTAGTAAGTTATACATTTCAAATCCTTTCGCTCTTGGGTTAGCGACCTTCATTGTAGGTATACCTATTTCCTTGATTTTGATAGGTTTTTTTTCCATCAAAATTAGGAAAAAAAGTATAGGTGCAAGACTGGCTGATCCTACTTTTAAAAAGATTAGGTTGATTAGAAAAAAAGAAGTAAAATTTCAGTTTTTAGCGGCCATAGGTAATGCTGTATATACGTTAGGGTATTTTATGTTGTTTAAAATCTTAGGTGATCCTTCTATTGTAATTCCTTTCACACAGGTTGTTATATTATATTTGGTGGCTATTGAATCTATTAGTGAAAAAGATATGCCTACGTTGTCTGAATTTGAGTCGATTATTATAGTTACCTTTGGTGCAATTTTAGGCTCTCTTAGTTTATCTGGTAATTTGAACTTGGAATCTATAACTGTGGTTTTTTTGGTTATAAATCCTGGTTGGGTTCTTTTTGCCATTTATCAAAGAAAACTAAAATGGTTGAAAATAGATGGTCAATATAACGATTCGATAAATATTAGGTTTTGGAACGTTGTTTTTTCAGCGGTCATAACAGTGTTAATAATATTTTTTTATGATGTAGTTATGGGTACTAACAATTTGTTCTTAGGTTTATTTGAATCAGTTCAAAACTTTTTTTGGGTAGGTATAGTAGCAACTGGGGCATTTTTTTCCTTTATCTTATATATTCGTGCTTTAGGTATGGGAAAAGCCAGTGTAGCACAGGCTGTTAAATCTTCTACTATAGTATTTTCAATTCCGGTTACCTTGGCTATTGCTTCCTTTGGAATTATTGAACCTTTTTCTTTAGATCCTACTTTGTTGTTGATAAAAGCTATCGGGATAATTATTATGCTGTTAGGCATCAGTTCTTTTGCTTTAAATCTGGTTAAAGCTTATATTTTCATCAAAGTGAAACCGGGGGTAAATATTGAAGGTTTGATGGATGATATATGGAAATTAAAAGGTGTTACTCATGTTACTGCAACTGCTGGTAGATATGATCTTGTAGTTAAGATTAGGATAAGGACTTTGGTTAAAGGATATGAAAAAATAATTCGTAAATTGGATGACTTGAAAGCTATTCAGTCGTATAAGTGGGATTCTGTTTTAAAAGAATGGGACAACCTATAAAAAAATCTATTTCTCAATATATTTTTTTTAGGGGGAAAAACCGTTAAATAATGCTTGTTTTATTTTCTTGAAACGTTGTATGTGTGGAATAGTAGGTATAATAGGAAATAAGGATGTTTCGTCATTAATCTACCATAGTCTTTTCTCTCTTCAACACCGGGGTCAATCTTCCGCTGGAAAACTTACATATGATGGAAACATTCACATAACTAAGGACGCAGGTTTAGTAAGAGAAGTATTTGATGGATCCAAAAAGATTAATACGCCTGGACAAGTAGGTATAGGTCATACAAGATATTCTACTGCAGGGATGGATGACCTTGAATCTCTTAAAAGAAATGCTCAGCCTGAATATCTGGTTAATCCTTTCCTTGCAACGGTTCATAACGGAAATATTTTTAATTGTGGAGAAATACTTGGTAAATCAAATAGAAAACCAAGGACTGAATGTGATATTCAATGTCTACTTTTACCTATGGCAGATCAGCTTTATAAAAAAGATTTAACTCCTAGGGTTATTTTTGATGCCTGTAAAAAAGTTATGAAAGAAGTTAAAGGTAGTTATTCCGCTCTTTTTTTATCTGACTCTGGAAATCAACCATTTCTTTTTGCTATGACAGATCCATACAAAATTAGACCCTTGGTATTAGGTAAATTAAATGGGACTTACTGTTTGACTTCTGAGACAAGGGTTTTTAAAAAAATAAATTTCGATTTTATTAAAGATGTGCCTGGCGGGTCAATAATTATAATAGATCAAGATGGGAATATATATGAAAAACAGGTTATAAAAAAAGTAGAACGTCCTTGTATGTTCGAATTTGTATATTTTGCCAAACCAGACTCTAGGATTAACAGAAGATCTGTGCATAATGTTAGGGTTGAATTAGGACATCTATTGGCTAAAAAACATCCAGTGGAAGCAGATATAGTAGTACCTGTCCCTGAATCAGGTCGTAGATATGCAGTGGGATATTCAAGAGAATCGGGTATACCTCTTGACGAAGGCCTGATGAAAGATAAAGACGAAAGATCTTTTATCCAACAAACCCAGGAGAGTAGAGACGAGGTAGTAGAAGAAGGCCTTGCATTTATCAGATCTGTCTTAGGTGGGAAAAGAGTAGTATTGGTAGATGATTCAATTGTTAGAGGTACTACAATGACTAAAATAGTTGAGGGAGTTAGAAAAGCAGGTGCAAATGAAGTGCATGTAAGGATAGGATGTCCTCCTTTGCTAGCTCCATGTTATCTTGGGATAGATATGAGAAGTAAAAAAGAATTCATAGCTCGTGACAAAAATGGAAATATCCGTGATTGGGAGGAAATTAAAGATATTATTGGTGCTGACTCTATTGCCTATACAAATGTATCTGATCTTAGAAAGGCTATTGGCTTTGATTTCTGTTCTGGATGTATAGAGTTTCCTTCTGGATATCCAAAGGGGATGCAGGATAGAATTAAGAAATTTTATAGGTCAGATGAAAAAGGAGAGAGAGCCTATCATGAAATAAAAACCTAAAATAGGTAAAAAAAATAAATAACATAAAAATCAAAACAATTGTATCTACATATATTATCTCCTAAAAAATAGGGCTTGTCTTCATGTATGATAGAAATCAAAAAAGGTACTTTAGAAGAACAAATAATTAAAACCCTTCAAAAAAAATATCCGATAACTGTATCAGATCTTTTAGATTATGTAAAAGTATCGAAAGATAGAGTTATGAGGCTTTTAAAAAAGTTTCAAACTCAAGGGATAATTAGATTAGAAAAGCTTCCAGATAAAATCTATGTACGTCTTTTAAGGTTTGATTTTCAATTTATCGGAAAGAAAAGACAGCAAAAATTTATTAAACATCATAAAGGAAAGTATAGTTATAAAAGTGAAGATGAACAGGATAATATAATGTATCAATAAAAAAAATGTTTTTTTTTATCCTATCACTTGTACCGCTTGTTTATTAACCACTAAAAATTCAACTAACTCATTGCTTTCTTTTAGTTCCTTTAGAAGATTGTAGTCTAACAAATGTTCATATTTTGATAGTACGCGACTGCCTGTTGGTGACCAACTCCATATTTCAAGTTGATGTGCATTAAAATCTTTGACACTTCCAAGTAAGGAAAATGATTCTACATGTATTAAAAAATCACAAGTAGTGCATTCTATAACGGTATCATAAGGAGTAAAATTTTCTTCTAATGAATCAGTTAAAGGTACTAGTTGAATTAAAACAAGATCACCATTGCATTTTGGACATTTAAGTTCGTCATGTACTCCCTTTTTCCATATTTTGGTTACTATTTCAATATCATCTTTATTATATTCTGATTTCAAAACTGACAAAACTCCTCACTTCACAAATTTTTCATTAAACAAATAAATAATATGTATGGTTCTTACATAAAAACTTTGCCTAAAAAAACAAATAACATGAATGTAATACAAAAGAAAAAATAGACATCAAAGCAGTTTAGGGGTATAATAAAAAACTTATTTACAAATTTGAATCTATTATGGTGATGGTGGATATTATGAAGATGATTACTTTTTTGACAGATTTTGGCCGTAAAAGTAGTTATGTAGCTCAAATGAAAGGGGTAGCTTCTTCTTTGAGTGATGCAAGACTCATTGATATTACGCACGACGTTCAACCTCATAACATTAGAGAGGCAGCGTTTAGTTTAAAGAATGTCGTTGACTATTTTCCAGATGGAACAGTTCACGTAGTGGTAATAGACCCAGGTGTAGGTACAGATAGAAAAGGTTTAGTAATTACTACTAAGTCGCAGATATTGGTAGGTCCTGACAATGGAGTGCTTATACCTGCTGCTAAACACCTGGGTGACTTTACAGTCTATGATATCACAAATACTAGATTTATGTTGAAAAAAATTTCAAATACTTTCCACGGTAGAGATATTTTTACACCTGTCGCAGCTTATATTACAAAAAACATAAAATTCAAAAATATAGGTTCTCAAACTAAAGAATTTGTTGACCTTGAATTTCCTTCTCCCATAATAAAAGAAGGAAAAATATATGGTGAAATATTATATGTTGATGATTTCGGAAACCTGATTACAAATATAGAGAATGGAGTAGCTGAAAAATATTTTTCTTATGGAAAAAAAATTAAGGTGGATTTAAAAGATAAAACCTTTTTTGTTTCCTTTGAAAGAACATATGGTAAAGTTAATGTTTATGATTTGGTTTTATTAAAAGGAAGTCAAGGTTTCTTGGAAGTTAGTGTAAACCAGGGGAGTGCATCTGCAGATCTTGGAATAAAATCAGGGGGCCAAATAAGTTTTTCAATTATTTAACCCAAAATATTTTTTTCAGCTATAGTGGTATATTGATTACTTCCGAGATAATAGCAAGGTTTGATTTTTCGGTTGTCAAGTATATCTTTCCTAAAAGCATTTTCGTCGAATAACACGTTGACGATTCTTCCAATAAAAAATGTATGGTCCCCGACTGTCTTTTTATCATATAACTTGCATTCTAGATGTGCATAGCATTCGTTTATAACGGGTGTATCAATTTTTTTGGATGATGATATGGTTAAATTTGTTCTTTGGATTTTATCTGTATTTTTTCCAGTATGCGTACCGCAGAAATGTACATGTTTTAGATGTTTTATCGGAGCAAAATTTATTGTAAACTCTTTTTTGTTCTCTATTAACTTATGTGTATATCTTTCTGGTGCTATAGATGCACCATATAAAGGAGGTTTTTTAGAGAGAGGTGTATGCCATGCTACAGTTATTATGTTGGTAGTTTTTTCTTTCTTTTCTTTACATGCTATTAATGCAGCTTGCATAGGGAAACAGTAATGATAAAATTTTTTTATATTTCC
>JAZKSQ010000073.1:0-7714 GCA_036625995.1 Thermoplasmatota archaeon
ATACCAGAAATAAAAATAACAGATAAAGGTCTAGTGGATACTAAAAAATCTGAATATACAAACTTAATAAAAAAATGATATAAAAAGCGTTTTTTAGTTTATTAAATATTAAGATATATATGTTTGACTATTTGATTTTATGTATTGGTAATCGACATGGTGGAGACGATTCGTTTGGACCATATATTTCAGATCAACTCACTAAAAAAAACCCGAAAGATATCAAAGTTATTGACTGTGGGACTAACCCTGAAAATTATACGTCATATGTTAAAAAAATAAAACCAAAAAATGTCGTATTAATAGATGCAGTTGAAATGGGAATTAAACCGGGTGAAATTAGACTAATTCCGCCTGAAAAAATTAGTGAAATGCATGTAAGTACACATGGCATTCCTTTATCAGTTATTATAAAGTATATTCAATTATATGTGGAAAAAGTAACTTTAATAGGCATTCAACCTAAAAAAATACAGGGAGAGATATCTCTAAAAATAAAAGAAAAAGCAAATATTTTAATAAGAAAAATATTGGAAAAAGAATTTTTCTCTATTAAAAGTATCTAACAAAAAATTTTATTATAAACCTCGTATTTTTAAAAGTTTAAAGGTGAAGACAAGTATGGATGAAATGAAAGAATCTGTAGATCAAGTAAAGGATATGATGAAGGAACTTTCAAAACATCAACCTAAATCAATGAAAGATTTTAAAAAATTTATGAGCGAGGTTTTAAAAGAAGGAACATTAGATACAAAGACAAAGGAACTTATTACGTTGGGGACAGCAATAACCGCTCGATGTAAATATTGTATAGCTATACATGTGAAAAAAGCCCTTGATGCTGGAGCGACTAAAGAAGAGATACTTGAAGCAGCATCGGTTGCAATCCTAATGGGTGGCGGTCCAGCAATGACCTATGTAGTTGAAGTAAAAAAAGCACTTGATGAATACCTTTAAATTTTTTTTTAAAAATTAAACTTTAATTTTTTTCTTTATAACCTCGTACGCCTCAGAAGGAGAATCGATATTTTCAAGTATTTTTTCAAAAGGACAAATATCATTCCCCTCACTATTTTTTATATAAGGCACAATTTTATCAACTTGAACAGGAATATTTTGTGTTATCAAGAGTGCTATAGCCTTTTTTGTAGCTTTTGGAGAATAAACTGCTTTCACTCCAGCATAGGAACAAAGCATAGCCGAGGCTTTCCCTAAAGTCATGTCACCGACAACTGAATTTTTTATTTCCCTACTTTTCTCTTCCACAATTCCAAGCAGAGGAGATAAACCTTTACCTTTTTTCTTTTCAATTATCTCTCCGTTTTTTATTATTACAACTGAATATTTCTTGTTAGCTAAGATTTCTCTAACTTTATTAAGCCCAGTTATAGTTTCATGATCCATTTAACTTAATTGCCTCTAAGAGAACATTCTTCAAAATTATCTTTTATATTATCTATTATATTACGCAAATAATCAACTGAATAAGGTTCAGTATTACTTAAATCCAATGAAAGCATAGGGGAGTTACTTTTAAACTGTTGCAGATAATACCTTTTCGAGTCTTTTAACCATTCAGCTATTTCTATTATGTCCTCTTTTTTCAGTAAACTGGGAACGACCGTTGTCCTAAATTCATAACCTATTGATGATTTTTTTAAAATATTTACAGACTTGGATATTTTATCTATATCGACTTTTTTTCCTACAAGCAGTTCATATTTATCTTTCGGTGCTTTTATATCCATAGCTCCGTAATCAATAAGTTTTTTCTGTAGTAAATCATCTAAAACTCCAGGGAATGTACCATTGGTATCAATCTTAATTAAGTAACCCATTTTTTTAATCTTAGATAAAAAATTCTTGATATCTTTGTGTAGTAATGGTTCTCCCCCAGTTACGGTGACCGCTTCTAATAAATTTTTTCTATGTTCAAGAAAAGAAAATATTTTTTCTTCCTTGATAACGTCTATATCACCGGTAACAATCTTTGGGTTGTAACAGAATGGACAGCGGAAATTACATCCCACTGTCCAAACTACTGCTGATATTTTATCAGGGTAGTCCATTAATGAGGTTTTTTGCATTCCCCCAATTCTCATGCTACGACCTTTTGTTTCTTTTCCTCTACATCAAAAGTCTCTCTATCTGTAAATTCCTGCTGTTTTCCCTTATTCCATTGATTGACAGGTCTAAGATAGCCTACAACTCGGGAATAAACTTCGCATGCCGTAGTTTTTCCATCAGATTCGCAAGTAGGGCATATTTCATGTTCACCAGATATAAATCCATGTTCTGGACAGATACTAAATGTAGGGGTAATAGTATAGTAAGGGAGACTATAGTTTTCAGCTACTTTTCTTATAAGATTTTTAATAGCTTCTGGTGAAGGATCTTCTTCCCCTAAAAACAGATGCAAAACCGTCCCTCCAGTATATCTAGTTTGAAGGTCATCCTGTAAATCTAATTCTTCAAAAATATCATCTGTATATCCGACAGGTAGTTGTGTAGAATTTGTGTAATACGGCTCAGTTTTTTCTCTATTACCATTGTTTCCATAAACCTCTTGGTTATAAACTCTGATGTCTGGGTAATGTTTTTTATCTATTCTAGCTAGACGGTAACTTGTTCCCTCAGCGGGTGTTGCCTCCAGATTATAGATGTTACCAGTTTCTTCTTGATAGTCTGCAATCTTTTCCCTTACATAGTCCATTACTTTTTTAGCAAATTCTTTACCTTCAGGATCACCTATACTTTTATCCATAAAGTTCAGCAAGGCATCATTCATACCTATGACGCCAATCGTTGAAAAATGGTTTTTCCAGTATTCGCCAAAAGTCTCTTTTACGTCTTGTAAGTAGTATTTAGAGTAAGGATGTAATCCAGTTTGTGTAAGATTTTCTATAAGTTCTCTTTTGATTTCAAGACTTTCTTTTGCAAGATCCATTAGATCTGAAATTCTTTCAAAAAAATCTCCCTCGTTTTTGGCTAGATATCCTATCCTTGGAAGATTTAGTGTGACTACTCCAATTGAACCTGTTTTTGGATTAGCTCCAAATAATCCTCCTCCTCTTTTACGTAGTTCTCTATTATCTAGCCTTAATCTGCAGCACATGCTTCTAGAATCATCAGGTTTCATATCACTATTTACAAAATTTGAAAAATATGGTACACCATATTTTGCCGTCATCTCCCAGATTGATTTTAGTGTCTCGTTATTCCAGTCAAAATCTTTTGTAATATTGTAGGTAGGTATTGGAAACGTAAACGGTCTTCCACTTGCATCGCCTTCATACATTATTTCTGCAAATGCCTGGTTGATCATATCCATTTCTTCTGTAAATTCACTGTAGTTTTGATCAGTAGGCTCCCCTCCGATAATTGCTGGTTCGTCAGCCATATATTCTGGAACTGTAAGATCCATAGTTATGTTGGTGAAAGGACTTTGAAAACCCACTCTGGTTGGAACATTCATGTTATAAAGAAATTTCTGCATTTCTTGTTTAACTTCTTCGTAATCTAAGTTGTCATTGCGGATGAATGGTGCCAAGAGGGTATCGAAGTTGGATAAAGCCTGTGCTCCTGCTGCTTCTCCCTGTAATGTGTAAAGATAGTTTACTATCTGCATCAAAGCAGTACCGAAATGTTTTGCTGGCTTACTTTCTATTTTTCCAGAAACTCCTCTAAATCCTTTTAAAAGTATATCTTTTAAATCCCAGCCTACACAATATGCCCCTAGTGTTCCGAGGTCATGAATATGGTAATCCCCGTTTGTATGTGCATCGCCTATTTCAGGAGGATAGATTTTATTCAACCAATAGTGGGCTATTATGTTTTCAGTAGCATATACATTTAGGCCTTGCAGGGAATAACTCATATTGCTGTTTTCGTTTACCTTCCAATCCATCTTGCTGAGATAATCATCGACCATATCTATATCCTGTAACAGCCCTCCAATCTCTCTCATTTCTTGGTGTTGTTTTCTGTAAAGAATATAGGCCTTTGCTGTCTTTGCATGGCCTTCTTCAATCAATATTTTTTCTACTGTATCCTGGACTTTTTCAACGTTAAGAATCTCACCTGGTTTTTTGTTTTTTTCAAGTTGTTTTATTACTTTATCAGTTATTTCACTTGCCCTTCTGTGATCTTTTCCACCTACCGCTTGTGCTGCTTTCCAAATTGCGTTTGTTATTCTTATTGGATTGAAATCAACTATTTTTCCATCTCTTTTAACGATTTTTCTAATCATTCCTTTTTCCTCACCCTCTTTTTTTATTTTGTTTTATCAGTTTTTTAATTTCTTTTTCAAAAGATGTAATGTCAGTAAATGATCTATATACTGATGCGAATCTAATATATGCTACTTCGTCTAATTTTTTTAAGGAATCCATGACATATTCACCTATTTTTGAGCTTGAAATTTCTTCTCCACCATTTCTTCTAATTTTTTCTTCTATTGATTCTGTAATTTTTTCTATCTTCTCCGTTGATATAGGTCTTTTTTCAGTGGCTTTCATTATTCCTTTCTTAATTTTGGTTCTATCAAATTTCTCACGGGAATTATCTTTTTTTATTACATATACGGGTGACATTTCGATATATTCATACGTGGTGAATCTTCTGTTGCATTTAAGGCATTCACGTCTTCTCCTAATTGAGATATCGCCTGTGTCTCTAGAGTCCGTAACTTTTGTTTCCAAATTATTACAATATGGACATTTCATCCCGCTTCACCTTTGGATTTGCAACTCTTTGAATTATACACTATACAATATATTGTATATGTGAATCCTCTAACCACACTATGTAGTATACAAATGTTGTTTTTATAGTTTTTCATTTTACAAAAAAGTAGAATTGATATATAAAAAAACAATAATTTAAAAACCCTCGTATAATAACAAATCAATTAGATGGAAATTGTATACGGTCCAGTACCGTCTTGGCGATTAGGGAAATCTCTCGGCATTGATTTGATAAATTCAACAAAAAAGATATGTAGCTTCAATTGTTCATACTGCCAAATTCAAAACACTGAATACAAAACAAAAGATAGAAAAGAATTTGTCGATATAAAACAAATGAGAAATGAGTTAATCAAAGCTCTAAACAAAGCCAAACCGGATGTAATCACGTTTTCAGGTACGGGCGAGCCTACACTAGCAAAAAATCTAAACCAGGCAATTTCAGAAATTAAAAAAAATACCGAAAAACCTATAGCCATATTAACAAACTCCACTTTACTATATAGAAAAGAGGTAAGGGCCGATTTGAAGCACTTAGACATAATTGTAGCAAAATTAGACGTACCGAATCCACACCTTTTTAATTTGATAAACCGCCCAGTACAAGGTATTGGCTTTGAAAATACCATAAAAGGAATAAAAGAAATGAAGAAAAGCTTTGACGGAAAATTTTGTCTACAAATTATGTTCATAGAAAAAAACAAGGATTATGCAAAAGCACTCGCAGATATCACAGATGAAATAAACCCTGATGAAATCCAAATAAATACTCCTTTAAGACCATGTAAAGAAAAACCTCTATCTTTGAAAGAGATGAAAAAAATTTTAGAGAAATTTGGCAGAAAAAAAAGTAAAATGTTATATTATAGTCATAAAAAAAATGTAGATTCTAGTAAAGTTTCCTAAATTGATAATGGAGGAATAATAACAGTAATGAATCTTCCGAATAAAAAGTTTAATACTATAGGACTCATCATTTCACCTTTTAGCGAAAAAAGCCAGTGCAGATCTCAGGGAAAAAATGAGGTTTTTTCGATTGAGTTATATAAAAAATTTCAAATGGGTTTAAAAGATATTGAAGGTTTTTCACATTTACATGTTTTATATTGGTTACATAAGTCAGAGAAGTATAAAATGATAGTAAATACTCCCGGGGATGATTGTCCACATGGATTATTTTCGACTCGAAGCCCTAATCGTCCAAATCCTATAGGTCATTCAATAGTAAGGCTATTAAAAGTAAACAGAAATATTTTGAAGGTTAAAGGCTTTGACGCAGTTGATGGGACACCAGTATTAGATATTAAACCATACATAAAAAGTTTAGATTGTAAAAAGAATACAAGATCCGGATGGATAAGGGGATAAGATTAATTGCCTATAGAGTAACCTTTTTACAATTTCTTACTGATTTTTCTACCATTTTTTTAATATTTATTTTTTTCTCTTCGTTTAGTATATCATCTAATTTTGCTTTAGTAGAAGGATTTTTTGGAACTGCATGACAATCGAATGATTCCTTTATGGAGAGTTCGAATAAATTTCTTTTTTTTGCCATATCAACAATTTCTTCTTTATCTCTGCCAATTAACGGCCTTAGTATCGGTATTTTTACAGTTTGTTCTATAACCCGGATATTTTGTAATGTTTGAGAGGCTACCTGACCAAGTGAATCTCCAGTAACTATAGCCGATGCGCTTTTTTTTTCAGCTATTTTTTCCCCTATTCTTAACATCATTCTTTTACAAAAAATACAAGTAAAACGGTTATTACAATTCTTTTTGTAATTTACAATGTTTTCTCCATTTGGAATGATTAGCATTTCAACAGGTTTTTTTATAGATTTTTTCAAAAATCTTGAGATTTCATGGAAATTGGTTATTTCTTCTTTTTCTATAAAAGGAGTCATGTCAGCATGTATAATTATAATCTTAGTTGCTCTTTCTGAGATAAGACTAGTTGCAACTGGTGAATCTATTCCGCTAGACATTAAAGATATTAATTTCATGTGGTTTCGTTAGTTAAATAGTCTAAATACTCTTTTAAGCCACCAATGATAGGAAGTACAACTATATCAGGTATATCGTAGCTATGCAGTTCTTTTATTCTTCTAATTGCTTTTTTTACGTTTTTATCTGCGGTTTTTGCAATTAGTATACATTCCTCTTTTTCTTTAATCTCTCCTTTCCAACGATAAATAGATTCAGTTTTAGGAAGTATATTTGAACAGGCAACAAGTTGTTCCTCTATTAAACTATGTGCCATTCTCCTTGCATCTTTGATGGAATCTATTGTTATGTACAAAACTGCTACCATTGACTCCCCTTTCCACCTTAGTACAAAACTATTTTTAAGTTTTTCTATATTAAAACATTGAGGAACTTATATATCTTTTAGTTTTAAATGATATTTTTCCATACCTGTTTTAATAGTATTTTTTATTATTTCTTCCTTTTTTTTAGAATAGAATAAATGCGATTTACAACTGCAATCGGTACTACCAAATCCAGATATACCTTGTAAGTTTTCATTTAAACTTTTGGCGATTTTACATTCTTCTTTCATGAGGTTCTTTTTAATAAATATATCTATAATTTTGCCTTTTCGGGAGAGGTAGTCAATATGCCAATGCATTTTTTTATTTCTAGCTTTTTTTAAGTGATAATTTATACGGTTTTTTATTCCATTCATAGCACTACCTACATATGCATAATAACCTCGTTTGAAAACATTTTCTTTATTTTTTCCAAAAGAAATAGTCTGGGTTTCTGGTAATTTTATAATAAGTATGTAACTTCCTTTCATTTTTCCTTTCATTTGATCATTATACAAAATGTCCACTGTTTCTTTTATTTAACTGAATCAATAGGAGGTTTTATCTCTGATAAGATTAATTTTTTTATATAATAAAATTGTGGATGTCAAGTTAAGGATCACCTCTTCAGATGATATAAGGCAGTAAATGAGTT
>JAZKSQ010000074.1:0-7643 GCA_036625995.1 Thermoplasmatota archaeon
GTTTTATTAATATATTCCAGTGATTTAATATTAATTGTGATTTGGTTTAACAAAGTTTATATGCTTAAAGAGGATGGTTCAACATATCAAAGTAACTATGGTGGTTTAAAAATGGCGCAGACTTTTTATGAGAGTGTTTTAGAACAAATAGATTCAATTTCACAAAGAATGGGTTTAGAAGAAGGCATTCATAAAAAAAATACGTCAACCTGAAAGAGAGTTAACTGTAAGTGTACCAATTGATGATGGAGAAATCAATGTTTTTTACAGGATATAGAGTCCAACATTCTAGTGCAGGAGGACCATGCAAGGACGGTATCCGTTATCATCCTGATGCTAATTTAGAAGAGGTCAAGGCTTTGGCTACATTGATGTCATTAAAATGTGCTGTATCAAATGTTCCATATGGCGGTGCTAAAGGAGGCGTAACTTGCGATCCTTCAAATTTTTCAAAAAAAAGAACTCCAACGGTTAACAAAACAGGTACGCTACAGCGCGATTTTGCCAATAATTGATCCTCGTGTAGACATTCCGGTACCTGATGTTAACACAAATGCCAAAGCTATGGGATGGAGATCATGGATGCGATAAGTATGCATTCTGGATCTACCGTTTTGAACATAGTGACAGGAAAACCTCTAGACTTGGGTGGTTCTCCTGGAAGAAACGCAGCTACGGGGAGGGGGTCATGTTAAATACTATGGAAATTCTTAAAAGATTGAAAAAACACCCTAAGAAAACAACGGTCGCTGTTCAAGGTTTTGGAAATGTAGGATCTATTGGTCGGCTTTATTAAATAAAGAGGGTTGTAATGTAGTTGCTGTAAGCGATGTGTCAGGAGCCTTATACACTCCAGAAGGTCTTGATATACCGGATTTAGTTAAATTTATGAACAAAGATGATGAAGTTAAGTTTCTTAAGAATTATAATAAAAACAAAGGAACGAAATTTATCTCTAATCAAGATCTTTTTGAGCTAAATGTCGATGTTTTGATTCCTGCGGCTCTTGAAAACCAAATTGATAGTGATAATGCAGATAAAATAAAAGCGGATATAATAGTGGAAGGTTTAAACGGACCAGTAACAAATCAAGCCGACGATATACTCAATGAAAAAGACGTCTATGTTTTACCAGATATTTTAGCAAATAGCGGAGGTGTAATTGTATCATATTTTGAGTGGGTTCAGGGAGTACAATCGTTTTTCTGGGGTATTAATGAAGTTAATGATAATCTGCGTGATATAATGCTAAAAAGCTTTGCTGACGTATGGAATATTTCAAAAAAAAAGGAAAAACATCATTAAGAAACGCTGCTTTTATAAATGCTATACAAAAAATTGCAAAGGCTGTAGAACTTAGAGGAATATTCCCATAAAAAAATTTTTATTGTATATCCTTACTATGTCAAGAGAAAATGATTTCTTTATAAAAGCTACATTATTTTTTTACAACATAAAGTTTTAAAAAACCCTTCTGTTTCAGGTTATCTGTTGAAAAAATTTGTTTTGATGTGTTTCACATGTATGAAATTGTTGATAAAAAAATACTTTCAGAAAACGTTAAGCAGATGAAAATAAAGGCTCCAATGATTGCAAAAAAAGCCAAACCTGGTCAATTTATAATACTTCGTATTGATGAAGAAGGAGAAAGAATACCTCTAACAATAGCAGACTACAATAAGACCCAAGGAATTGTAACTATTATCTTTATGGAAGTCGGAAAAACTACTAAAGAACTAGGTAAGATGAAAGAAGGAGAAGAAATCCTTAATTTCGCAGGTCCTTTAGGTGTCCCTTCTGAGATAGAAAATTTTGGAACCGTAGTATGCATAGGTGGAGGCGTTGGAATAGCTCCTTTATATCCAGTAATTAGGGCATTAAAAAAAGCAGATAACAAAGTCGTTTCTATACTTGGCGCTCGTAATAAAGATCTTCTAATGCTGGAAGAGGAGATAGAGGGATTTAGCGACGAACTTCATATTTGCACAGATGATGGCTCTAAAGGCCATAAAGGTTTTGTCAGCGATGTATTACAGCAAATGATAAATGAAGGTAGAGATATTGATATCGTATGGGCTATAGGCCCAGTGATAATGATGAAAGTCGTCGCAGATTTAACAAAAAAACATAAAATTAAAACTATTGTGAGCTTAAACCCTATCATGGTTGACGGAACCGGAATGTGCGGAGGTTGCAGAGTAGAAGTTGGAGACGAGACCAAGTTTGCATGCGTAGACGGACCAGAGTTTGATGGACATAGGGTTGATTTTGATAATCTTATGATACGTAATCAAAGATTTACAGATAAAGAAAAACATGCCTGTAAACATGCAGGAGTGGATGTATAAATGGCTGTTAAAAAAGAAAAACATAAAATGCCTGAACAAAAACCAGATAAAAGAATCAAAAATTTCAACGAAGTACCTCTTGGTTATGATAAAAATACAGCAATAAAGGAAGCCAAACGATGTCTACAATGTAAAAATAAGCCATGTATGGAAGGTTGTCCTGTAGGTATAGAGATACCTGCTTTTATAGAATGTGTAGCAGAAGGGAACTTTGATAAAGCCGCTGAAATCATTAAGTCAAAAAATAGTTTACCAGCAGTAACAGGCAGAGTATGTCCATATGAGGAACAATGTGAAGGAAAATGCACTCTCAATAAAATGGGTGAACCAGTAGGAATAGGGAGATTAGAGCGTTTTATAGCTGATTATGAAAGAAATAAAGGAATGAAAATACCTGAAAAACCTGATAGAACGGGTAAAAAAGTAGCCGTTGTTGGTTCAGGTCCAGCAGGTCTTACCTGTGCAGGTGAACTAGCTAAAAAAGGCCATGAAGTAACTATTTTCGAAGCTTTCCATGCACCGGGCGGTGTGTTGATGTATGGTATTCCGGAGTTTCGTTTACCTAAAGAAATAGTTAGAGCTGAAGTGAACTATATAAAAAATCTCGGTGTAGACATAGAATATGATGTAATAGTTGGAAAAACAATAGAGGTCAAAGAACTTTTGGATGAATATGATGCCGTTTTTATAGGTACCGGTGCAGGTCTCCCTCGTTTTTTGAATCTTCCTGGTGAAAACCTTGCTGGAGTTTATTCTGCTAACGAGTTTCTCACGCGTGTAAATATGATGAAAGCATACAAATTTCCAGAATATGATACACCTGTCAATATTGGAAAAAAAGTGGCTACATTTGGAGCTGGAAATGTAGCTATGGATTGTGCAAGGACAGCCTTACGACTAGGTGCGGAAAAATCATATATTATTTATCGTCGTTCTGAAAATGAGATGCCTGCCCGTGATGAAGAAATTGAGCATGCTAAAGAGGAAGGAGTAATTTTTAAACTTCTTACAAACCCTAAACGTTTTATAGGGGATGATTGTGGCCATATCCGAAGGGTTGAATGTATTGAAATGGAATTAGGTGAGCCAGATAAAAGTGGAAGACCTCGTCCTATACCTATAGAAGGATCAGAATTCACTATTGATATCGATACCGCTTTAATTGCTATTGGGCAAAGCCCCAATCCCTTGATACCTGACAATATGGATGACTTAGAAGTTGGAAAATGGGGAAATATAGAGACAGATGAAAGGGGGAAAACAAATATATCTGGTCTTTTTGCTGGAGGAGACATAGCTACAGGCGCTGCTACAGTTATTTTAGCTATGGGGGCAGGAAAAAAAGCTTCACGTGCAATTGATGAATACCTTAGATCACAATAAAAAATTTTTTTGACTTTTTTTTATTCTACTTGTTTAATATCTGCTATTTCTTCTTTTGAATTATTATATTTTTTTTTTAATAGCTGCCTTTATGAAACCCTCGAAAAGGGGCGATGGTTTCATTGGCCTCGATTTAAATTCAGGATGTGCTTGCGTGGCGACCAGAAAAGGATGATTTGGAATCTCCATAAATTCCATTAAAACTCCATCAGGTGATTTACCTGAAAAGACGATACCACATTCTTCTAACTTATCTACGTATTCTGGGTTTACTTCGTATCTATGCCGATGTCTTTCGTATATCCTTTTTTTACCATACAAATTTTTGACTAATGTGTTTTCCTTTAAATCTGCGGGATAAGCACCTAACCTCATAGAGCCTCCGTATCTCGATTCTCTTAGTATTTTTACTTGTTCAGGAATGAAATCAATTACCGGTGTTTTTGTATTTTTATCTATTTCTTTTGAATTAGCGTTTTCCATATCACATTTGTTTCTTGCGTATTCTACAATAGCAAGCTGCATACCCAAACATAACCCTAAAAAGGGTATTTTATTTTCTCTTACATATCTTATTGTGTCGATCTTACCTTCTATTCCTGATAGACCAAAACCACCTGGAACTATAATTCCATCTAATTCATCTAATTTACTGAGTTTATCTGGTTCTTTTTCGAATTCTTTAGAATCAATCCATTCTATCTCTGGATTTAAGTTTTTATTCCAGGAGGCATGTTTAACAGCTTCAATTACTGAAATATAAGAGTCGGATAATTGAGAAGTTCCTATATCAAAATATTTTCCCACGATTCCTATCTTTATTTTTTCTTCCAAATTACGGATTCTATTTATGAAGTCTTTCCATCCTTCAAGATCTTTATGTTCTTTCCTAAGTTTTAATTTTTTCAATATTTTTTCACAAAATTTTTGATTTTCAAATAGAAGACTAACCGCATATATATTGTCTACATTTGAGTTAGATATTACTTCCTGTTCATGAACGTTACAAAACATAGCTATTTTTTGACGCCTTACATCATCTAATGGATCTTCTGATCGAGTTACAATAAAATCAGGTTGTATACCTATTTCTCTTAGTTGTTTTACAGAATGTTGCGTTGGTTTAGTTTTTGCCTCGCCTAAGGATTCAAGTACAGGTACGTAGGTTACATGTACAAATATGACTTTATCTCCATCTAATTTCATTTGACGTACGGCTTCTAGAAAAAGTACGTTTTCATAATCGCCTACTGTGCCGCCTATTTCAACCAATACAAAATCATAGTTTTTTTCCTCAGCAGGTTTTCTTATCCTTTTTTTAATTTCATTAGTCACATGAGGGATAGGCTGTACGGTTTTACCTAGATATTTTCCTTTTCTTTCTTTGTTTATTACTGTGTCATATACTTGTCCTGTGGTGATATTATGATGTTTTGGTATATCTATATCAAGAAAACGTTCGTAATGCCCTAAGTCTTGATCTATTTCACCGCCATCCTCAGTAACCCATACTTCGCCATGTTCTGTTGGCCTAAGAGTTCCTGCATCATAATTGATGTAAGGATCTATTTTCATTGCAGTCACATTGTAATCATGTAGTTTCAGGATTTTCCCTATAGATGCAGTAGTTATGCCTTTACCTAACCCGGATAAGACTCCGCCAGTTATTATTATATAATTTGTTGCCATCCCGTATCAACACTCAATATTTTAGTTTAATTTTTTATTTTAGATTCATTTAAAATTTTTTAGTCTTTTTTAAATAATTTCCACTTAAATCAAGATGTACATTGATATGAGTTAATGATTATTATAGATTAGGGTAACTGTAGGCTGTTTTTTTTATAAGCCTTTTTAATGGTTTTCGAAATAAGCAAGTATTTATTTACGTCTAAACATATTTTAACTTTGGAACATAATATTTAGGATAGTGATTCATGGTGAAAAGACATAATCCGGCTACTTTAGAAATTAATTCCTTGAAAAAGGCGAAAAAGGAGATTAAAAAAATTGGAAGCGATCCTCTAAGTATAGATATAATGGCTCCAAAGGCTGTATTAAAGGTAATTAAATTCAAAGATGTAAAGCTCCAAGATGCAATAATTGTAAAACAAGATATGCTTTCTATCGGAGGGGAAGTTGCTGTCCCTAAAAAAACATTTGAACTTAAAGAAAAAAAAGCAGATATTTTGGTTATTGGGACCTTAAAACAGCTAAATGAACTAGTTATAAAATTAAACCGACATTATCCGAGAGTAAAAAAAATCGGTCAAGAATTATCTGATTTATTGGAGGATTTAAAATAAGTGGAAGGTGTGGTTAGAAAACTAATAAAAAAGAAAAAAAATCCTTTAATTATGGGGATACTGAACGTAACACCTGATTCCTTTTCTGATGGAGGAAATTTTTTAGAAAAAGACAAGGCGGTGGAAAGAGGTATACACATGTATGACGAAGGAGCAGATATCATCGACATAGGCGGGGAGTCAACTAGACCAGGTTCCATGAGAGTAAATGAAGAAGAAGAAATCAAAAGAGTGTTGCCGGTAATTGAAAAACTTAGAAATAGGGTTGATATTCCTTTGTCAGTTGATACATATAAATCTAATGTGGCAGAGAAGGCAATAGGAAAAGGAGTAGAAATTGTAAACGATGTAACAGCTCTAAGAAGAGACCCAAGAATGGCAGAAGTGGTCAGGGATAACAGAGTAGATGTTTGCTTAATGCATATCCAGGGAGAACCTGAAAATATGCAAAAAAACCCAGAATATAAAGATGTAATACAGGAAATCAAAACCTTCCTAAAAAAAAGAATAGATTATGCAGAAGAAAATTCAATATCAAAAGATAGAATTATAATTGATCCAGGCATAGGTTTTGGAAAAAGGACAGGCCAAGGTATAGAGGATAACTGCGAAATAATAAAATCCTTAGGTGAATTTAAAAAGCTAAAAACCCCTTTATTAATTGGTGCATCTAGAAAGACTTTTATTGGAAATGTCTGCGGGAGAAATAAAACTTTAGCAGTAAATGATAGATTAGAAGGCAGTTTAACAGCTGCTATTCTATCTGTTTTAAAAGGGGCAGATGTAGTTAGAGTTCATGATGTTAAAGAGACAAGGCGTTGCTTAGATCTCTTAAGATGCGTAGAAAAGAGTAAACCATGTTAAAATATAAAAAAGTAGACGTCTTAATAGAATCCGGTACCTTTTTTAGATTAAACAATTTTCTTTTTATATTACTTTCTTACAAAATTAGAGTTAATAAAAAAATATAAGAAAGTTATCTTTGTTTAAATATTTCCTAAAGATAGATTATTTAATTTCTAGTTTCCTCGCTTCTTTTTTCGGTTTAGGTTTTACTTTAGGTAATTTTAAGTTTAAAACCCCGTCTTTCATTTCAGCTTCAGCGTCCTCCGTTTTCAGTTCTTCTGGGACATCGAAACAACGGTGAAAACTACTACTGCTTCGTTCTCTTCTAAGCCAGTTTTTACCTTTCTCCTCTTTTTTCTCTTCACGATCAGCGGAAACTTCTACTCCATTAGGGCTAATCTCGACATTAACGTCATCTTTAGGGATACCAGGCAATTCTATCTTCATTTCGTATCTATCGCCCTGATCAGCTACATCGACAGGTGGAGTTCTATTCAGAGTACACTCTTCAAGATTTGAAGTAGGCGTGTTCCAAAATAAATTATCGAGATTGTGTCTGAACTGATTGAATAATCGGTCCATGTCAGTCCATAACGAAGTAGTTGGTCTACTTTCTGTTATTTCATCTTTTTTACTACCCTTCTCTCTTTCAGATAGATCATTCTTTTTTCTTCTAAACGCCATAACTTTTTTACACCTCCTTTCAACTCAACAATATACTTATACATAAGCTCTTCTATATAAAACTTTTGCCGAAGAC
>JAZKSQ010000075.1:0-7581 GCA_036625995.1 Thermoplasmatota archaeon
GGTTTTTTTATCTGGTTTTGTATGAGGAAGAGTATTCCGACTATTGCTGTTATGAAGGCTGTTATGGTGGCAAAGGGAAGAGTTACATTTATGTCTGTATATGCTGCGCCGAAGACTGCGCCTGCTTTTGAGAAGAGTATGTTGTATCTTGACATCCAGGTCCACAGTGCGCTAAGGATGAAAAAACATCCGGCTAGAATGTAGAGATGAGTCCTTGTTTTATCCTTCTGTTTTGGATTATATAGAAATGTGTCTGCTATATCTCCTATAACGTTTATTCTTCTACCGAATGGAATCGTGTAGGTTAGATAGGTTGTAAATGAGATTATTAGGCTTAGTATGGTGGCTGCTATTAGAAAGCCGGTTATGGATTTGTAGAATGGTAGATGGAATATGTAGAAGCTGATGTCGTTTTGGAATACCGGGTCGAGGATGTTGAAGTTGTTGGCGTTGAGGAATTTTAAAACTGTGTTCCATTGTGATGAAAAAATTATGCCTGCTATTAATGATATGATTCCGAGTATGCTGGGTATGATTTTTTCTAGTGTTTTTTGTATGTTTTCGCCTTTGTCTTCTAGGATTTTTTTGGTGATCCTCCAGTTTAGATATAGTATTATGAAGAATGTTATTGCTGAAAGTATGGCTAGGGATAGTCTGGTGGAGAGGATTGTGATGATTACGTTTGAAAAGCCTAGGCTGTTAAACCAGAGTAAATCTGTATAGATTCCTGGTATCATGAAGATACCGATGAGTAGGATAATTATTCCTATAAACAAATATTTGGTTATATCTCCTAAATCCATCTTTTTATACCTCTCTTATCTAAGTAGTGGTTTTATTGAAGTAGTGTTTAGGGCTTAAAATAGTTTTGTTAAAATTTTTAGATTTTTTAACATGTATGTGAGGGTATAAAAAGATGATTATTCAAAAAAATATTTTTGAGGATATTCATTCTGTTTTTTTTTAAACAAAAAAATTTTTCAAAGTTTTTTAGTGCTTGGTTAATTCTTTATTATGATTGATTTAAAAAAAAAAGAGTGTCGCAATTGCGGTTTTTTAACCTAAAAAAAATTGTTTAAATATTTTTTGTCTCATGATGTCTTTGGGTGGGCAACCAGCGGTTTGTAAAAAAACTAAATTAATTTTTTTTGGGAGGGAGGTTTAAAAAGCTTTATTTTTTATTCACAATTTTAAAGAGTTTGGATAAACTTTTTTCTATCGTTTCGACTTCTTTCATCTTTTCTTGTTCTAAGCTTTTTAATATATCGGGCAGATTTTTATTCATTTTGTAAAGATGAATTGGTCGTCCTTTGCCTTTCTTTTTTTTGTCTCTTTTTTTAATCCATCCTTTTCTTCTCATTTCTTGGATAGCTATACTTACTTCTGGTTGTCTTAGATCTGCTCCATGTTCTACATCTGAAGATGTGCATTCATCAACCTGAAATATATACATCAAAGTTTTTGCGAGATTTCTCGGCATGCCTAGATCTTCAAAAAGATCTACAGCTTTCATATCTTTTTCATCTAAGGCCATTGAATCTTTTCTTTTCATAGATATTTCCCATTATTTTTTTTATAAAGTTGGATAATTTCTATATATTTATATTTATCTGTTATATTAAGTTCGTTAAATATTATCTTTTTTTTAGAAAAAAAGATTTTATTTCTACTGTGGGTTATAAGTTGATTTTGTTTTTTTTTTCCTGCCAGTTGCAATCGTCTGCTTTATGTATGGTATAGAAGTTTTTTTTTGGTTTTTCTATTTTTATAAAGTATTTGTTATGATATTGAACATTTGTTACCGGTTTTTTTATTGTTTTTTTTAGTGGTGGTTGTAAAAAAACTTTGGTTGATTTTTAGTAATGTTAAATACAAAAGTGGGGTTTTAACGGAAAAGTTTTTTAAAATAAACTAATTATATTTTTTTATGTTATTAATTAAAAAAGTTTTGTTTGTAGCTTTGTTTTTATTGTTGATTACTGGTTTTTTAGATGTTCATGCGGTAGATATAGATTTTTCTAGAAATGAATTTAGTAAATGTTTTGAGTTGATTGTTGATGATGAAGGTGATGGTGATTATAGGTCTATACAAAAAGCGATAGATAATGTTGATTCTGGTGGTATTATATCTGTTTTTAGTGGTGTATATCATGAATGTGTTAAGATTTCTAAGCCTTTGAGTATTCGGGGTGTGGCTTGTGAATTAGGGGATGGAGATGATTCAGGTGTTCCAATTATTGATGGGGGTGGTAGAAAGGATGTTGTTGTTGTAGATTCTGAGTGTTGTGTTTTTTCTGGTTTTAAGGTGGTTGATAGTGGTTTAAAATATTCTGCTGGTTGCGGTATAAAAATTCTTTGTGATGATTGTAAAATTTCTGGTAATATTGTCAAAAATTGTTTTGTAGGTATAGATGCTGGTGATGTTTCTTGTTGTCAGATATCTGAAAACGTTTTGTATTATAATGTTTTTGGGATTAATTTAGGTAGAACGATAGATTGTAGGATCTATAATAATTCGTTATATAACTCGGGTTTGACAATTGTATCTGATGTTGAAGATGTTGTAAAAAATATTTTTTCTAATAATACGGTAAATGGTAGACCTTTATTTTTATTTTTAAGGGTTAATGATACTGTTATATCTGATGTTGATGTTGGTCAGTTGATTTTGGTTGATTGTCATAATATAACTTTGGAAAAATTAGAGATAAGTAATACTACGATAGGTGTAGAAATAGCGGAATCTTCAAATATTACTGTTAGAAACTGTGTTTTTTCTGATATTCATCGTGGCGGTATTTCTTTTCATGGGGAGAATTTTGAGGTTTATAATGTTTCTTTTAAAAACTGTAGTTATGGTTGTTATTTAGAAGCGGGGAGTAACGGCTTTTATATTCATCATAATAATTTTATAGATGTTTACAAACATGACCAGGCTGTTATTTCATGGGTTAAAAAACATCAGACTTTTGTTGAATCTAAAAATATTGTTTTTGATAGTAATTATTACAGTGATTGGATTGGTCTTAAAGTAAAAATTTTGGGTTTTCTTCCTAAATTTATACCTGGTTATCCTAATTATTTTTGTAAAACTTTGAATATTTGCCCGGTTTTTAAGTTTGATTTTAATCCGTCTTTAAAACCTTATAATATTACTCTCTAACTTTTTTTTTAGGTTTTTATTTTTATATTTTTAATAGGTTGTATTGGTTGAATACCGGGTTTTTGATTAAATCATTGGGTATAGAATTACGTTTTTGGATGGTTTTTATACAGATTGTTTTTTTTAGAGGGTTTTTTTAAGCTCTTATTTTATTTTTATAAAGTATTTGTTATGATATTGAACATTTGTTACCGGTTTTTTTGTTGTTAAAAACAGGGGTTATGGCAAACATTTATATTAAAAGATTGTTTTTTGGTTTTTTATGTTTTTTTTGAGGTGAGTGGGTATATGAAAAAAATGGTTTTTGTTTGTTTAGTGGTTTTTTTGTTTTTGGCGAGTGTTTTTTCAGGTTTTTCTTATAAGGGACAACATCTAAGAGCCGACGGGTATACTGGTTTAGATAAATTCGGTTTTTTTGAAGATCGAAAAGATATAGAGGTTTTGGATTTTTTAGATGGAAGTAGAGTTGAGATTAGGGATGGTGTGAAGATAGTTTATTTGAATGGTTCTTATTATGAGATGGGTTATCAGTTTGCGTGTCTTTTGGAGGAGCAGTATCTTGCGAGTCGTCGTGCTTGGATGGATTTTTTGCCTTATTCCTTTGAGGAGTTGTTGCAGTTTTGGTATGATATTGAGGATAAGATACCGGTTAGGTATAAAGATGAAATCCAGGGTAGAGCCGACGCATTAGACTTGTCTTTTGAGGAAGTTGCTATAATGGAGGTTATTGGTGTTGCGATGTATAAGGATGAGAAATGTTCTGGATTTGCAGCATGGGGTCCGGCGACTGAAGATGGTAGGTTGTATCATTTTAGAAGCTGCGATGGATCATTAAGTTCTGTTGATCCTGTGACTGGAATGTATGCTTCTGATGATCAATTGTTGATAGTTAGGAATCCTGAGGAAGGTTATTCTTCGGTGGTGATTGGTCTTAGCGTTGAGGTGGGTGCTGACGCTGGTTTTAATGAAAAGAAGATTGGTGTAGGTTATTCTGCGGTTTCTTCTTCTGATGTTAAAACAGATGGTGTTCCATCAGGTATTAGAAAAAGGATGTTGCTTGAAGAGGCCTCTAACTTGGAGGAGGCTGTTGATATCTATAATATGAGTTCGACTTGTGGATGGAATTTGATTATTTCAGATGGAGATGATTCTTCTGCTGTTGTAGTGGAGGATGGCAGGAATTATTCTAAGGTATGTCGTTGGAATGATAGCTGTGAATCTAATTATCCTTCCTGGGAGATAGATCATGTTTTGAGGAGAGGTAATTTTTTCCTTAACCCGGTAGAGGCGGGTTTTGAGGAAGATGTTTATAATAAAAGTGGTTTTTTTAGATATTTTTTAAGTCTTTTGGGTTTTGAAACTCCCTATGATCATTATGGTGAAATCTTGCATTTTAATGTGATGAGTAGAGCAATAGAAGACAGGTGGGGTAATCTGGGTTTAAATAGTAGTATGGAGATGATGAGATCTGTTTATAGAGGTGAGACAAACTTTTTTTATGGGTCTTTGAAAAGATTTATTCCATCATTGTATGTTCAAACATGGAATCAATGGACTTTTTGTCCTGAGACTGGGGAACTGGTTGTTTCTTTTTCAGATCGAAGAAAAACTGCGTTTCTGAATCCTGTTCATTATTTTAATCTATATGAACTAATGGATAAAAATTTTAAGGGTTAAAATATACAGAAAGAGGAGTGGTGTAATATTTTTTCGTTAAATATTATCTTTTTCGTTTCTGTTTTTTTTTTGTTGGTCTAATATGAGAGTAGTTGTCTTTGGATGCATTTTTGAAGAAAAAAAAGGGGTTTTGTTTATTTTTTTTAGAGAAATTTCCAGACTGTTTTGCAATCTGTGTTTTGATATCCTGCTTCATCTACAACTTCAGCTTTAATGTGCTGTTTTCCAAATGTTTTGTTTGTCCAGTTCATGGTATAAGGTTGTGTCTGATCTTTTTTTTGTAGAGTTATCGTTGATATAGAATTTAACATGGTTTATATTGGAGGATTGATCTGTTGCGTCGGCTTTTATTTCGATGTTGCCGAATGCTAATGGGGATAAAAACCGTGAAAGTTGTTGGTTATTCCAATATAAACGGTTTGCAGGTTTTGTAATATCTATTATCGGTAGATCGTCGCAGAAACTTAAATTATGTACTACTTCTTTATATTTATCTGCGGTAACGTTGACATATCCGGTATAGTTAGATTCATTTTCTTTTCCTTTCCATGTAATCCTGAAAGGGAAACGTCCGGGATAGAAACGTAGATAATCAGTTTCATAATAACCTATACCTTTACTATTGGCATGATAAAAACCTTGTTTTCCGAAGTATAACGATAAACTGAGGGTGGTGTTACTGACATCTTGAAAACAAAACTTTATATAGCCTGGAGAAAGGGATTTTGCTCCGAAATTTTTAAACTATAGTTGATCGCCGTTTGAAGTGGTTTTTAATAAAAAAACATCTCCGCTACCTTCAGAGGTTATATCAGTTAAAACAAATCCTTTATTATTATCCTGAATGACATCTACACAAACCATTTCTCCCTGTCCTGTATACTTTTTATTCCAGCATTGGTTTCCAGTGTTGTCTATTTTCAATAAAAGGCTATACTTTTTATCTGACTCTTGTAGCATTCCGCCAATTATGAATCCGCCATCAGATGTTTGCTGGATAGAATAAGCGCCGCTACGATCATATATATCGTAAATTTTATTCCATTCTATGATGCCTTTGTTGTCTGTTTTGATAACAAAGGTTTTTGAATTCTGTTCATCGGATAAATGAATACGACCAGTTAAAGCAAATCCTCCATCATCAGCTGGGGTTATATCATATGCAGAAGTTCTTTCGCCTATTTCATAAGTCTTATTCCACAGTAGTTTTCCTTGTTTATCTGTTTTCATTAAAAAAGACAGGGTTTTTCCGTGGTAACCTTTCCGTATGGCTCCGGCTATGACATATCCGCCGTCGTTAGATTTTACGACTTTATTCATCCATTCAGATTCATGTTTAGAAGGATATGGATATGTTTTAGACCAGATTTTTCTACCTTGGTCATCAGTTTTTATTAAAAAAGCTCCGTCTGTATCTGGGGAAGCTGTGTCGGTTATACCTGATAGTATGTATCCTCCTTCCTCGGTTTGTTTAACTGATGTTGCCCACTTATCTTCCTCTGAGTTATATGTTTCTTTCCAAATTATATCTCCTTTTGTATTTACTTTTAAAAATAATGGAATATAGGTAACGTTGAAAGTGTCGTAGGTTCTTCCCGCGACTATGAATTTATCATCTGCCGTTTGTTCGACGGAAAAAAAGTGGGTGTTGCCTTTAATCAGGAAGGTTTTATTCCATTTTTCGTTGCCTTTGTCGTCTGTTTTTACTAATAAACCCTTATTTATCCCAGGGAAACTACTGTATCCACATACAATATATCCGTCGTCACTGGTTTTTTCTATATCATATCCCAACTCAGCTACCTCTGATCTTTTTTCCTGTTGTTCATTTTTTTGTGAAGTATCGGTTGGTGATAAATAATCTAAGTCTTTATTTGAAAAGAGATTTGGGTTATGTTTTTTGACTATGTTATAGTTATTTTGTTCAATTTTTTTAGTTATATTTTTGTTGATATTTTTTCTTGGGCATCCGATTGGGTTAAAGGGATAAATACGGTTGTTATGAATAAAATTAGAACTGTTAATGCAAATATTTTTTTCTTCATGTTAAACCAACCTTATTTAAATTTTTTTTATATTTGGTTTTTATATTGTCTATATTGAACAAAATATGTTTTTAATCTATCTTTTCTATCTTTTTTGTTTTTCCATGAACGTTGAACTCTTTGTATCAAAAAAACATTCAACCTCCATCTAAAAAAATATAAAAAAAGTCTTTATAAAATTTATTCTCCAAAAATTGAATTTTGTTAAAACAAGTATATGAACAAATCTTTTTTTTGTTGCAAAAAACATTTAAAAAGTAAGGTTTAAGAAAAAAAGGAGAGGAGGGGGATGGGAGATGATTCTAAACTTATGATAATATATATGGCAGAAATGCCCTTAGGGGAATGGGCATTTCCCCCGTATCTTACGTCATTCTAAATAATGCATAGTTGCTCCTACTTTAAATACCTAAACCACGGAGATAGTTGAAAGTATTCATTTTTTCAAAGGTACATTTTTTCCATTTTTTTAATTCCATACCCAAACTGACAAAGGACATAACATACCAGCAAAAAATATAGTCTATTTTTGATTATACTATGCCCAAGTATTTTGGAAGGGTTATAGCCTTTGTAAAAACAATAGTTTCGGTATACTATGTAACGGAGAGCTAGATATTAGATTAAAAAAATTAGAGAAAAAAAGAGATCGTGTGAAGTAAAGAGATAACTACTCGGTTCTAGATTCTTTTTTTT
>JAZKSQ010000076.1:0-7398 GCA_036625995.1 Thermoplasmatota archaeon
CTACTCTATCAACATATTTTGATTCCAATCCTGCTTTTATCGAATAATAAATCAAAGGCTTCCCACGCAGTAGTCTAATATTTTTGCGCGGAACACCTTTACTTCCACCGCGAGCTGGAATAATCGCTAAAATTTTTTTACTAGTAATATCTTTTCTCATCTTAAGCATGTTCAATAAGAATTTTAATGATAAAATTATCGGTTCAATCTATTTTAATCAACATACAGTATAACTCATAACGTAGCATCTACTTTTTCTTCTAAAAAACGTTTATAATTTTTTTTCCAATCAGGGTTAAAATAGTATGATAAATCATAAGTTGTTTCTTGTTCTTCATTATTTTTTATCAATTCTTCAAGTTCCTTATTTTCCTTAAATCGCATACCAACCTCTTTTGGAATTTGAACTCGGGACAGTTCATTATCCAAAATATAAATCTTCTTATCAAATCCCATTGCTTCAAAAACAGTAGTTGAATAACAAGCTACAATCTGTTCACATTCAGCAATAAACTTGTAAATATCACCATATTTAGCAACAATTACATTATCATACATGTAAAGACTTTTGTATCGATCTTCAAAAGGAACCTCTCCTGGATGCAACTTAAAAACAATTCTGTACGTTGGAAGTTTTTCAGCTAAAAACTTTGCAATACGAACAAATTCCTTGGTCATACTACCCTGTGAAACAACTAAAATTGTGTTCTTTTTTTCTTCCACCTGTTTATATTTTCTAATACTATGATAAAAATGAGGAGCACCAATAGTAACCGACTTACCAGGAATATTCATCTGCTCATTCCAATAATCACCATACGTTAACACATAATCAGGAAAATACTTCTGATACTCATCACTCTTCAACACACCTTCACCATAATTATAGGATAAATGATATTATGGAATCGTTTAATTTTGAAACTTTACCGTCTTAAAATAAAACATATTTTTGATTATTCTTCCTAATAATGATTGATAATTAATTACTTATGATATCTTTTATGCTATTAATTACTCTTTCAGTAGATTTACCATCAATTCTATACAAATATTTTTCAATGTAATCGTCACGGTTTTTTGCCAAACCTGTATCATCTTTCAATAATTTTTCAAGAGTAGGTTTAAAATCCTCTGGTTTGTAAACACCTAATTCAATCCCTTGTTCAACATAATCAACACGATCAGGCCTATCACTTATATTCAAAATCAAAACTGGTTTATCAAGTGCTATTGCTTCAAGTGCTGTTGTTGAATCTCGTGTAATCATCACATCACATGCATACAACTGCTCAAACGTATCAGAATTCTTAGGCACTAATAAAATATCAACGTCAAACATTTGTTGAGTTTTTTTAATCATCTGAGTATATTTTTCAGGTTCATTCGGATGCTGCTTCACTATCAAAGTAATATTCTTCATCTTACGTATCGAATTGAACACCGTTTCAAAATTAAGTAGATTCTCTTCATCATCAACAATAGATGCATGAGATTGTGTAGTCCATAAAACAATTTTATGATTTGATGGAATATTATAACTTTTTTTAAAATCATTTTTTGAATAAATTTTATCAGCATAGTACAAAATGTCATAACGAGGTTGACCAGTTATCACAACTTCAGAAGGTTTATACACGCTTTCATTACAAAGTAGTTTTTTATGATATTCTCCATATACAAAAGTTATATCAGGTAAAATGCTTCTAATATCCTTATCTTTAAAAATATAGGCTTTATGTTCAGGATGTATTACTCCATGTTGAAGAGCAAAAACAAGAATATTGTTTTGTTTTGCAATATATGTAAATTCTCTATGAAAACTGCAGTATTCACATGTTAAAAATATTGATTTAGGTTTTACTTTTTTAACAATCCGTTCTGAAGTTAATAAATTAAAAATTTTATAATAAAAAATATCTGGATTAATTATATGGATAAATTTTTCATATTCATCATAGATTTTACGGCCTAATATTTTTTTCAAAGAGAGAAACAAAGATAGAAAAATATCTCTATATGATACAAATGCTTCTATACAACACCATTCTTTGTATTTATTAGAATTTTTTTCTCTAGCGGCTTCAGCATTTTTTAAAATAGCATTCTGATCGATACATAAAATATTTTCAAATTCATCTTTGGCTTTTTCTATAACCCCACCTATCATTACATCATCTTTATATGATTCACCACTTTTATGTAGAAATTTTCTCCAACTCTCGTAATAACTAGAAAAAAGAATATCTGGTTTTTTTATAATTTTTTTTTCATCGAAAAAAATATCAAAATATATTTTTCTATAGAACGTTTTGAAAGTCCTAAGAAACACCCCAGCTATCCTTCTTAAAATTGTTAATTGGTTTTGCATTCGAACCCGTCTTTCTCTAAATTTTAATCATTTTTTAAAGCCAACTATAACAAAGTATATGGGCCATATATAAAATTCTTTCATATTCTATGATTAAAAGGAATTGGTTATATCTATTCAGACATGTGAAAATATTTTTCCCTCATAGACAGAAAAAACTGTCTGCCTTAAATTAGATTTTAATAATCTAAAATCCCTTTTTTTGAATGATTTTACAAACTGAGAAAATAAAATTGAATAAAATGTTGTTTTTATCTTCTCGCTAACTACCATTTTATTTTTCTTTAATGAATTTTTTAAACTATCTTTAACTTCAATTTCTACAATAGCATTATTTAATTCAAAACAATTGTGTGCATCCGATCCGTAACTTTTACGTTTTTGATATTTTGAAGATATTTTATTACCTAATTCATTTAGATCATCGGATGTTCTACTATTAAAAACTTCTATTAAATCTGCATGCTGAGCAATATACTCAATCTTCTTATGACCTTTGAACGGATGAGGAAACAAAACCAAACCACCTTGCCTTCTTATTTCCTCAACCAGATTATCAAAAGAGTCATAATTTATGATATTTTCCTTTAAAAAAAGACCTACAACGTCACCAAATTCAGTATTATACTCGGCTCCTAAAACCACTTCTATATCAGTATGTTTTAAATCCTTTCGTAATTTTTGAGAACCCTTTAATGTATTGTGATCGGTAAGACAAATAAAATCAAGTTCTTGCTTAATAGCCCATTTTTTAATATAATTGATTTTTAAAAGCGAATCAAATGAGTAATTTGAATGAAAATGAATAATTCCTCTCTTAATAGACACTCTTTCCACTCCTTTTTATAAAACATAGAAATTTTTTATTTATTATAAAATTCTTTCATGGGAATCTTTATTCACCCTCTAAGATTCGTCTTTTTGGCTTACCATGTGGATAACTGAAATCTTCTTTATTTCTTAATTTTAAGAGTATAGAAATTGGAAATTTTATAAATTGTCTCAAATTTGGGAAAAAATCATCTATGGATAAGTCATCATGCATGTCTCTATTAAAGTAATTAATAAAATATTCTCCAACACGACCTGTGGCAAGTGCGTATTTGAAATCTGGTAAAAGCCATCTAAAGATAACATTTTTTTGATAATCGAAAACTTGTTCTATATCTCGCTCTATGCACATTTTGCAAGCTAAATAGGGAAAATTTACACCAGATTCTATTGATAAATCCAAGGAACCCCAAAACTTAGGATTGATTTCAATAAGTTTAAACTTACCATCTTGAAAATCTTTTTTGAATTCAACCATGGCAACACCATGCCAATCTAATTTTTTCAATATTTTTAAACCAAGATTTTTCAAATCTTTATCAAAATAACTCTGAGCCATAACGCTTGGTCCACCAGTAGGCGGAAATTCATGTAATCTTTTATGCATAAAAAAAGCTCTCGGTTCTCCATGATTGAAAAGAGCATACAACCCATGACCACTACCAGAGATATACTCCTGAATTTGAGGATATTTTCCTCGTTTAACTTGACCCTTATACGTTTCGCATTCCTTCTTATAAACCTCTATCAATTCTTTTCTAGTATTTGCATATTTAACAGAACCCGCCTCTTCTAATGCTTTAATAACTACAGGATAACGTATTTTTTCCGCAATTTTTTCTACCTCCTCGGTGGAAGAAGGAGCAAAAGTTTTTGGAATGTCAATATTATTTTCCCTAGCAAAATTAACAGTTTTCATCTTGTCTGATGCTATACTCATCGATTTTGAATTTGCAATTGGTATATTTACAAAACCATCAAAAGTATCTAAATTATTTGAAATTGCCAATGTACTATTGAACCCTATTGGAAGCAAAACATCGTAATTATTTTTTTTTACAATTTTTATTACATCCCTAGAAAATTTATAATATTCTTTAGACGAAGAACAAACAAATTTTTTATTACAATATTTTGAATAAAATGATAGGCAATTTTTTTTTGGACCAAGAACATGAACTTTAACCCCCTCTCTACCAAGAGCTCTAACTGCAGCAAGTGTGTGTTTATAACCCCCATCTGTAATTAAAACTCTCATTTGATTTTAATCTCCAAAGTATAAATTATTATTTTTGCACAAATCATAAACCTTTTCGCCTGATGTCATCCAAGCGTTTTTTTCATAACAGTAACCTAAAATCTTCTCATAAAGTTTTTTCCAACCTGGATAAAATTTTTCGCTAAAACTTCTATTATGCCATAAAATCGTTAACACACCGTTTAAACTGCGGGTTCTTTCAATAATTTTTTTACAAATCTTAAAACTTTCTTCGAGATTAAGATGCATGTAACTTAAAAGAGTAACATCCATAATCATAAGAGGAATCTCTAAAATGTCAATCTCCTTTTTTTGATTTAAACTATATGGCTTAAAAGGATGACACATACCATTTCTAAAACCTACCATATCTGGGTACCCATAAGTTGTATCATATTTAAAACCTGCTTTACTCAATTTTTCCCAGGTATCTGGTGTTTTAAAACGAAGAAAGTGATTACGATAACCTACTACTTTTTTCTTTAAAATATCTTCTAAATTTTTTTTCTCCTGTTTCATTTTATTTAGATCGTTATATGTATGATATCCTCCATGTAGCCCAACTTCCCAGCCTCTATCATCTATATCTTTTATTTCATCCTTCAAATCATAGACCTTATATGATGGATCAAAAGAGTTATTTTCATCAGAAGTAACAAAAAAGAAGGTGGATTTTGCCTTATATTTTTCTTCTAGATCCATTATCTCCTTAATATTGTTAAACTGATTACTACAAAAAAGATTTTCAAATGCAGATTTAAAATTAAAACTTGAAGTAAAACCAGCCGATTTAATAAGACGTTTCTTCCAAGGAAATAACACTTTGTCTACATCATGAGAAAGGCAAACAGCAAAATTTTTTTCATCAGGATATTCAAAATTATATCCATTGTTTACCAGAAGCTCAGAAACCTTTGGTTCTAAAACATCTCTGTTTTTACTAAGAAAATATGGAAATCTCCTATGTTTATCTAAAAATGATGGAGAGTACTCTTCCGTTCTTACAAATAGATCCCAGTATTCCTTGTGGTTTTTTAACAAATCATGCATCTAATATCTTCCATTTTTAAATTAATTATAACTGATTGCCATTTTGTATATCAAATTCAACTTTTTTAAAACCTAAAACTAAACGGACTTATTTTTTTTATCCCATATTTTCTAAATATATTTATCAAATCTTTTTTCCTGTTTTCTATCTGAAAATTTTCTAAATCAACATCATACTCTTTTTTCTCAAAACCCTTGTCTTTGAGAAAATTAAACTTTTCGATAAATTCTTCACGGTTTTTCGCAGTATAAAAACCAAATTGTTCATATTCCTTAAGACGGCCATAATCATATGTCACCGTTGGCAGCTTATAGTACATAAAAATATTGAATTTCCCTGAAGGAACACTTTGGTATTGGTATTTACTTGATGAAATATCTTTTTTTGAAAATGGAAGAAAAACAAAATCAGCATACTTCAAATATTTCAAAGCTTCTCCATGAGGAATAAAACCACACAACTTCAAATTATCATACTCTTTCAACGGACAAGAATCAGGTTTAAGCCCTATCACATAAAAATTGATATCCTTGTTATTTTCAACTAAAATCTTAACTGTCGCCCAGTCAATAGAGTTTATACCAAAATAGACGCCATTAACTGAACCCTCCTCATAAGGATTCTTCATATCTATTGTTTCATTTATTAAGAAACCATTCCTCCAAACCTCCATATTTTTTGTCAAATCCGGAAGATTCTGTTGATAAAAATTATAAATTTTTTCATTAGCAACCAGTGTCAACCTTGCTTTATCTATAAGTCTTCTTTCTATTTCTATCAGTCTCTGGTTGTCACTAAGTATCAACTCAACCGGGTCAGATTGTCTATATATCAATTTCTCAGATGGAATTAAATCAAGATTTAAAATTGCTTCACCGGATTCCAATACTACAAAATCATAATCCTCTAAATCGATTTTTGATAATTTTACTAAACGCAGGTTTTTTAAGAAATCAAAAAAATTGTTTTCAAAACTTCCAGTTATACTCCCTCTGTTGAATAACTCGGGATAGGCATAAGTTACTACTCTATCTTTTTTTTCACCAGAAAACCATAGTTTATAAAACTCAGAGTTTAGAAAAGAAGATAAAGGTCTAACTCGAAGAAAATCAACCTTATCTCCCTGTTCAACAAATGTCGACGTTATAACATTGATTCCTCTCTGACTTTCTTTGAAATACATTCTCCTTGCAACTACCAAAATCCTCATATAATCACTAACCTGCTAAAAATATCCAAATAAATCTGGATATATTATAACATCTCCTTCAATATCTTAACAAGTTTTTGTTCACGTTTTTCCATAGAAAAATTATTTTTAACTCTTTTTCTAGCTTTTCGCCCTAAATCTGAGGTAGACTGCAAAGCTTTTTTAACAGCCTCTGCAGCAGCCTCAACATCTCCATAATCAACTTTAAAACCAACATCACCTACTACTTCAGGTAAAGCAAACTGCCTACTTACAACAGGTATACATTCACATAGCATAGCCTCTGCTACAGATACACCAAAACCTTCATGATAAGAAAACTGAGCATACACTTTCGCCTGTTGACAATACCTTAAAAGCTTTTTTTTACTTACAAAACCAGTAAACACGACATTATCCGGAGCGATATTTTTTAAATATTCTATAGCGTCATCATCATGTTTTCCAATCAAAATAAAAGGAATATCTGGAAAAAACCTAGCGACTTTTACAAACATCTCCAAACCTTTCCTTTGTAGGTTAGAGAAGTTTACCGCCCCTATAGTTATAACCATATCCTCCTTTTCTCCCTCATGAGGATAAAAATCTTCAACAGGAACACAATTGTAAACCACAACTGATCTCTTAGGATTTACTTTTTCCAAAAGCTCGTTTTGATTAGACTTGGAAACAGACAA
>JAZKSQ010000077.1:0-7380 GCA_036625995.1 Thermoplasmatota archaeon
AAATACAGTGAAATTGTTTTTTGAGGTTATTGTAAAGTTGTATTTATCTGGATAAAGGCCTGTGTTGTTGTTGGTTATTTTTACTAGATATTCCGCTGTTTTTCCATGTTTTACTTTTTGACTTATTGGTTCACTAGTTATTATTACATCATGTTTTACTGCCTTCGGCAATATCTGAGCTGAGAGTTCATATGAATCGATCCCGGTTTTTCCTAAAAGTATGGCATTTATCTCAACTTTATCTTTTGTTTGATAATCATTTATATCTTCAGATTTTGAAATTAGGGTTATATCTATTTTTTTTGTTTCATCTGGAGAAACTGAAAATTCTTCTTGTGAAACTGAATAATCCCATTTATTTTTTTCTTTTTCCGAATAATCATTGATTTCTACAGTTATATTATCATACAAGTCACTACTGACATTGAGAGTATATTTTACTTGTTCTTGTAGACCGATTGTGGCTTTGTCGGGTATTGATTTTGGTGGTTTTTCTATTTTTATGTGGTCAGTTTCATCATATTTTACAGATAGATAAGATGGATATTCTTCGGAGTTGTAAAAAAGTTTGATGTTTTTGTTAAGTCCAGTGTTTAAAGGACCGAAATTTGTTTCATTTGATATTTGTATTTTTAGGGTTATACGGTCGTTATATTGTATTTCTGTTGGTTCAACTTCAAATTCAAATACTATTGGTTCTGGTTTATTTAAGGTACTGGTCAAAAATGTGTTTTTTGAAAGTGTATGTTGGGATGTCGCAATGCTTTCTTGGTTGTATATAATCTGGGCTTCTATTGTAGTTTCTCTTAGGTTTAATGGACGCCATAAGTCTCTATAACCTATATATATTGTGGTTGAGGCTTCTTTTAGTATTTTATTTCTGTTAAGGGCTGGTGATTTCCATTGTATTGACTTTGTGTCTTTGAATGATATTTCCTGAGTTTGTTCCCCTTCCTTTTCATCCATCTGACTTTCTTCTTTTAGATAATATGTTTTTATATTTTCATTTGTACCTGTAAGAGATACTGGTAATGTTATTGATGAAGGATATTCTACAGAGTTATATATAAATGAAGACATCATAGTGGTGTTGGCAAATTCCGGTAAAAACTGTTGGATGTTAGTTTCTTCTGAGTAGGATAATACTTCTTTTATGAGTATCGCTGTTTGGTTAATTGTTTCATAAAATGTTGGCATATTGTTTTTTATTATTTGAACTACGGTTCCTTCAGATTGGATTATTAAATCTGTTAAATCCTCTAGATTTTGTTGGAAATCTTCGTTTCCTATAAATTCATTTACGATTTCTCCTATTAGTTTATCTCCAGGTAGTATTTGAACTGAAAACTTAAAGGAATCTCCTTTAGATAATTTAAAATCAACATTTTTTATGGAGGTATTTACTTTTTGTATTTTTCCTTGTAATGGTTGTGTAGATATTTTTTTTGTGTTAGAGAAGGTTTTATCTCCGTATTGTATAATTGTTTTTACCTTGTCTGTTTGTAGGCTTTGTGTGAGTTCATCTACTGAGGCAATATTATCTTTCACTATGTTGGGTATAGCCTCAATCATTCCTGATGATACTGATGCTAATGTCTGTGTAAAGTATAGGTCAAAAGATACAGCTCCATTTAAGTTAATTGTTTCTTGTCCTTTATATTGATATGTCTGTGTTATTTTATATGGGTTGAATCCGAAATTTTCCAGTAGTTGGTTTATTGTTTCGGTGTCATATCCCAAACCTAATTGTGAGTCTAGGCCTTGATAAACCGCCCATATTGACATCCATTCTACAAATTCTTGGTAGTTTATTGTATAGTTGGCTGGGAAGGTTGAAGTGTCTTTTTTGATTATTTTAGGCGGCCATGAAGAGTAGTTTTGTTTTGTTGGCCTGTTTGTATCTGCTTTTCCAGTTAAATTATATATATCATATTCATGGAAATATAATTTGGTTTTTCCTACTTGTTCTGCTTTTATATTATTTTGAGGGATAAGTAAAACTGTGAATATGTTTAGAAGAAGGATTAAAGTTATAAAATATATCCTAAGTTTTCTATCCCTACGCATCTTATAATCTACCTACTCAGTTATATTATTAAGATTAATATATAAATTTTCGTTTACAAATGTTATCAATTTTTTCCATGTAATATATCTCTTGTTTAAATAATTTAATACTTCTTAATTAATAAATATTGTGTATATAAAAAATTTTTCTAGTATTCTATGAAATAAATAAAAATTTTAATCTATTAATTCTTCAATTACCGAGGCTATCTCTTCTAAGTTTTTTTTATAAATAACTCTATCTGCAGCATCTACTACACATTGATCTGAAGGATTGAAGGCTATACCAAAACCAGATAACTTAAACATTGGAATATCAAAACAAGAATTGCCAACAGAAACAATTCTATCTAAAGGAACATTTACTTTTTTTGAAAGTTTCATGATAGCTTCATCTTTGTACATAAGACGAACATTAAGAACACCCTCTCCTGTTAGAAAGTCATTCTCATCAGATTTCAAACCATTAGCATAGACATAATCAATTCCAAATTTTTTTTGAGCTCTCTCAGCTAAAATAGAAATACCTGCACTGACTATCGCAGTTTTAATATCTAGTTTTTTTAAATTATAGATACATCTTTTAGCTCCTTTCATAAAAGAAATTTTATAAAGAATGTTTTTAATTTTTTCCTTTTTTGATAATCTACCATTTTCTTTCCAAAGAGAAATATCTCTTCTGATAAATTCATAATCATCAATTTTTCCTCTTAAATATGCATTAACTGAATTTAGGTTATCGGAATTAAAATGTGAATGTATAAAATTCCAGGAACTATTTACATCTGTAATAACTCCATCCATATCAAAAACAACTAATTCTACATCCTTTAGACTGTAAGATGAGTTAACTAAAGGAGTACGTGTTTTTTTGAAACAGTAAATGTCACATATCTTTTCCATTTAAGTTATTAAAAAAAGATAGTCTATAAAAAATCGACGATTATTAAAAAAAAAATATTTACCGAAACAATCCAAGTATGTAAATATTAAGTAAAAATTTATAAACAAATAACTATATTATTATCATAAGACAACAGAAACTTTAGGTGAAAAAAACATATGGGAAACAAAAAAAGCATAGCTTTTATTCTTGTTTTAATATTTATAAGCTCAACAATTATTCCCGCAATAACAGCAATAAAAGAAACGCAACCACAACATATAGATACCAAGATTAGAAAAAATCAATATGATCTTTTAGTAATAACAATAGACGATTTCGAACAACAAATAAAACCTTTAAAAAAACATAAAGAAAATTATGGTACAAAAACTAAAATTGTGACTCTTTCAAAAATATATGATGAAATATACTGGCAAGGACGAGATAAACCAGAAAAAATAAAATATTTCATAAAAAAATCCTATGACAACTGGGATATTAAATACGTAATGCTAATAGGAGACAACAACAAAGTCCCTGTAAGATATGTATATAACGATGAACCATGGCAAGAATATCCTGAACCCTGCTATATATCAGAGCTATACTATGCAGACATAATAGATGTCAACGGATCCTTTTCCAGCTGGGATTCTAACGACAACGGCATATATGGAGAATGGAAAGGAAATAAGGCACAGGATAAAAACATAGATCTAAGACCTGATGTATATGTCGGAAGATTAGCATGTCGAAACAAAAAAGAAGTAAAGATAATGGTTGATAAAATAACAAATTATGAAACTAAAACATACAATCAAAAATGGTTTAAAAGATTTGTAGTAGTAGCAGGAGACACTTATCCTGAAGGAGAATACCCCTTCAATACATCAGGTTACGAAGGTGAAGAAAACACAAAAAAAGCAATAGAAAACATGACTGGCTTTACACCGATAAAACTTTGGATTTCTAACGGAAGATTAAATGGACCATTAGATGTAATCAAAGCTATCAATAAAGGCGCAGATTTTATGTTTTTTGATGGACACGCAAGTCCTACAGTATGGGGAACACATAAATACAACAGCCATGACTTTACCACCTGCCTTCACATATTCCACATGCCCTTCCTCCTAAACAGATACCGGCTTCCTGTAGTAGTCGCAGGAGCTTGTCATACCGCACAATTTAATGTAACGCCACTTAATCTATTTGAAAATTTCAACAAAGCACTCAGTCATGGAACATGGTCAGTTGAATGTTGGGGATGGAAACTAGCTAGTAAAAAAAATGGAGGCAGTATAGCCACCATAGCAAACACAGGTCTTGGTATGACAAAAGAAGATAAAGACTCAAGAAAGGGAGCTGGAGACTATATGGACCTTCAATTTTTTTATGAATATGGACAAAACAATACTGATATTCTCGGCGAAGTATGGGGAAAATCTATAAGAAGATACCTTCAAGCTTTTCCAATAAATTGGTCTACACCCTCAGCTTGGGATTATGCATATGATGCAAAAACAGTTCAACAATGGACTCTACTGGGCGACCCGAGTCTTAAAATCGGAGGTTATCCGAATGTTTAGATTCAAAGATTAAAAAAACAGCGGTTCTGATGACAATATTTTCTTTGTTGATTTATAGGTTTTTCCCCTGTTTTCAATGCGGATACAAACAGCCATGACAATGAAAAATTTGATCTTTTAATAATCTCTCCTTCAGTTTTTTCTGAAACATTAGATCCTTTGGTTTAACATAAAAATAATTACGATATGAAGACAGAACTTCTTGTTTTAGATGATATATACGAAAAAATGAGGATCTTGGACGGGAAAAACCCGAAAAAATTAAACCATCTATCAAAAAGGCTGTAGAAGAAATAGAAGTTAAATATGTTTTGTTAGTAAACGGAAAGTTAGGGCAAACCGATAATTGGTATCTACAGGTCAGATAAATTCATATGTCTAACATCTGAGAAAATAAAATTCTATCTGACTTGTACTATGCAGACGTTTATGATAATGAAGGCCGTTTTAGCAGTTGGAACACCAATAATGACGGGTTTTCTTGAATGGAAGGATATAGGTAAACCTGAAGACAAATATGTTGACTTAATTCCAAATATAGAAATCGGGAGATTACCTTGCAGATATCGATATGAAGTTAAAATTATGGTCGATAAAAAAATAAACTATGAAAAAACACTTGTTCTAAAAACTGGTTCAACGATTTGCTTTTAGTTGCTGGAGATACTTATCCTGAATGCCGAAATCATATGTGGGAAGGATATGAAGGTGAATATTATGCTAATATAGTAGCCAAAAATATGTCTAACTTCAAACCCACACCTCTTTCTACCTCAGATGGTTCTCTTTCTGGATAGAAAGATAGTATATTCATGAATATAATAAGGGTTATGGATTTGTATACTTCGCTGGACACGGAAACCCTTATAAGCTGGAGCAATAATCTTCCAAATAAAAAACCCAGATGATTGATAGTTTTACTGTTATTCATACTATTCTATTATGGAATCAATATAAACTACCTGTTTGTATCTTAAGCAGCTGTCTTAATCTACAATTCGATGTTGATGTCTATAATATTTTAACAAGACAAGAAGATATCACTTAGAGCATTCGCCTGACTCTATCGGATGGCTTCTAACACGGAAAATTGGTGGTGGAAACATAGCAATCCTAGGTGCCACTACTTTAGGTTTTACCAAAGAAGATAAAAACTCTTTTGATGGGGGTATTAACGAAATTGAAGCACAGTTTTTTAGGCAATCTCTGGAAAGAAACAGTAACTTGGTACTTAGAAACTTATAATTTTGATTGGTCTAATGCAAATCAAGACTGTTGGATTGATACTCAAGTACATTCAACCTGGGTTCTTTTCGGAGATCACAGTTTAAAGGTAGGCAGATATTAAAAAAATTCTTAATTCTTTTTCTCTTTCTTTTTTAAAAAGCAAAAATTTATAATGTAATAAATATAAAATATTATATTGGGTAAATAAATCTTGAAAAAATACATGAATAACACGATAAAAATATTTTTAACTTTAATGACAATTTTTATTCTAATAGTTTCTTCCATTCCAACTGTGATAACCGAAAAACAAAAATATTCCAACAACAAAACAGAGGTTTTAATAAAAGAATATAGATCAGATGGTACAATAGCAGAAAAACAAAAATTTATAGATATTGACAAACTTGAAAAAATTTATAGAGAAATAAAAAAAGAAGAAAACTTCACTAACCAACTAAACGTCTTAAAAAAATATAGAGTTATAAATAAAGAGATATCTTTTGATTCAGTTGAAAATAATTTCACGGAAAAAAAATCCTTTTTATCTACCAAACAAATAGAAGTTCTACAATCAACTTTCCGACTCCCTTTAATTATTTCAGGTCTTAATAAAATAAATGCTGTTTTTCTAACTGGAACTTCTTTAGTACTTGGCACATCTGGATTAACATTTTTATATAATCTTTTAAGTCATGGTGCTCTCAAAGGATTTGATGCTTTAGATATAGCATGGGGTGGATTAGGAAGATTAAAAATCGAAGATCTTTTATTTAAACATCGGTTTGTTGCTTTTCCATGTTTCCTACTGATGGCAGGCTTTATAGGTTTAAGTGTCCATGTACCAGGTTTTTTTCATATATTTAGTGGATATTCAACTGCAACTCTTTCTTTTGGAATAGGAATCCATACAACCTTTTAGGTCAAATTAAAAAAAAAGTAGGATGATTATAAAGATGAGAGATTATATTTTAAGATAAAATCGTATAATATTTCTAGTACCATATTAATTACTTTTTCAAACAATGGAAAACGCTCTGGAAATTTTTCAATTATTGAAAAAGAAGAAGAAAGGCTACTTAATACAGTATCCATCTCACTCATTTTATCATCAATCTTACTAAAAAACGAGGTTTCTAACTCTCCATCTTTTCCTTATTCGGATCCTAGTGTAGTATTAGACAAAATAACAGATAGCATAATCATAATAACTAAAAATAATTTTATTTTTCTAAACTTCAATGTAACACCAAACACCTTATTTCTTACTTTTATTTTATATATTATTTGTATATTTTTTTCAAAATGACAACTTAGAAAAAAACCTACATTTTTCAAATCTAAATTTTCATAAATTCTTCCAACGGACCTATGGGGATTCGAACCCCAGTTACCGGCTCCGAAGGCCGGAAGGATAATCCAGACTACCTCATAGGCCCAATAGAAAAAAAACACAAATATCATAATTTTTTTAGAAGGAAATTTTATTCTTTTTTTGGTAATGTAAAATAAAATGTGGTTCCTTTTCCTGGTCCTGGGCTTTCCGCCCAAATACTACCACCATGTTTCTCCACGATTTTTTTACAGATCGGCATACCTAGTCCGCTGCTG
>JAZKSQ010000078.1:0-7366 GCA_036625995.1 Thermoplasmatota archaeon
TTCATCTACGGGTCTTTCAGACCACATAGTATTCCCAGCCGTTAAATAAAAATAATATTTCTTTTCAAGGATTTACATATCCGTTGATTTAGAGTTCCGCTGTTTTTTTTTATGACAAAACGAATTTTCTTGTCCATCTGAGAAATAGTGTAGTTATTTATATTTTTTATAGAAATCATTTTACTTAAAAAATTATCTCAATAATTTTCTTTATATTATTACTACAGGTTTAATATTACAAATTTTTTTGTAAAAATTTATTGAATAAGATATCCTGAAATTGGCTATCCCATTTGGAACAAGTACATGTGGTATTTCGCAATTTCCGAGACGGATTTCAAATTGTTATGGTTGTTCTATGTAAGTATCGGGGTTATTAAACCCATTTAGGAATAAAAAAAATGCATTGATATAAACACAATTTACAGCAAAAAAATATTTTAAAATATTATCATCCTGTCTGATACGATTTAATTGTCTCTTTAAGATTTAGTCCCATATTTTTTATTTCTTTAATAATTTCTCCAGAAGATTTTAAGGCAGGAGAAGCAATTACTCCCTTATTGTTTATTTCGTCTAATACAATTTTCTCGCTGACAACTGTTGGAAAAAATGAGACCAAATACGCCGCAACGCTTCCCGAACGAAAATTTTTGTATATTTCATCGATATTATGCTCGACGATTCCATAATACTCTATACTTTTGTTATTTTTTTTACCTTTAATCTGTATAATACATGTAACAAATTCATTTTTTATTATGCCACACTCATAATTCTCAATAAATTTATTTAATGGTTCAAATTCATTAGCCAAAATATCGAAAATATTGCCATTAAGATTAGAGGATTTTTTAACACTGTTACGAATAGCACAGACAATAAAATCATTTAGTTCCAAACCATTAAATGAATACCCTCCACCAATTTCAATCTTCTTCACAGGTATATTTAAATATTTAGGTAAGGTTTTCAATTCTGGATGACCATTAAATATATTTAATTTCAAGTCACCAATTGGTGGTGGAAATGTAACTTTCTTAAAACCTTCTTCAAGCTTTAAACTAGTTATTCGGTTGTTTCTATAGACAGTTGCTGGCAAAATTGATTCTAATAGAAGAACATTGGGTGACCAACTGACAACCATTTTTTCTGCATTTATCATTTCTCCAAAATATATATTTATTTTCTCAATGAAATCAAAATTGTTAGTTTCAATAATATGTTTACATAATAAATCAGTAAATCCAGGAGAAAAACCTGCGTTTGTTAAAGCAATTAAATTTTTTTCTTTTAAATGGTTGTTAAATTTTAATAAATCATCAAAAGAAGTCCCCATAGTATCAGGATAATCAAAGGGATCGGAAGCCAAATCCATATAATTTGTGTTTGTATTTATTGAAGCTTTTAACAACGGAATATTACAGATCGGTGAAGCCGAATTTATAACTAATTTCTCCTCTTCTAGAAAGTCTTCGATTTTTTTAGGATTATTTACATTTGCACAGATTGAATCATAAGTTATGTCATTATTAATTTTCTTGAGAAAATTAATTTGTTTTTTAATTTTCTTTTGATTAGAATCAACAAATTTTATGTGTCTTATATTATTTCTTCTTGTAATTTGTTCTGATATTGCAGAGCCAGCTGCCCCACAACCAACTATTGTAATTGTCATGAATAAGATTCACCTTATATCGAGTTTTTTTTCAGCGATTTTTATTAACTTTTTTTCGCCCTCTTCCCACAGTTTATATACCTTTTCTGCTGAAATAAATTTTGTCGATGCTATTGGTCTGGGTGAAATAAAGTGAAAATGCATAGGGTTATTGTTTATTATTTTTATTCCATAATAAGAAGGATTATCTCCTATTGCAGTTCCTTTAAAAGGGATAAATAGAAAATGTAATGGAATGCTTAAGTCTTTCTCAAATAGTTTTTCTGAAAGCTTATTTGTTTTTTTTATAGAGGAGGTATTATCTCCCGGAAGACCTATTACATATCCCCCTTCTACAGTAATACCATTTTTAGATGCTTTTTTTAACGTTTTTTCTAAATCATTAATTGAATATCCTTTATTTGTATCGTTTAGTAAAGACTGTTTAGAAGACTCTATTCCACAATAGGCGCCCCGGCATCCCGAAGAACTGATAACATCTAGGAAGGATTGACTCATATCGCTAATGCGTAACTCACAATCCCACTGTATTTCGATATCCTCATTTTTTATAGCACTACACAATTTTTCTACCCATTCTTTATTAGTACCAAAATTTAAATCCCAAAAATGAACTATGTTAGCACCTTTATTTTTTACAACTTTTAGTTCTTCAATTATTTTTTCTATCTTGCGTCCTTTCCACTGACGATTCCAAAATTGAGGGGCATTGCAAAATGAGCAATTATAAGGGCACCCTCGGCTTGTATATATCAAATCCCTTCCACCATTTAATTTGTACAATCTTTCAAATGGATATATATCTCTATCTGGTGATGGTATCTCTTCGGGTTTTAATGATTGTACACCAGGATTTCTAAAAATTTTGTTTTTTCTTTTGTAACTAATGCCATTAATTTCTTTTAAAGACGATCTTTTATTCAATGCTTCACATAATTTAAAAAATGTTTTTTCGCCCTCACCATGTACAATAAAATCTATTCCCTCTTTGCTAAGAAAATAATCTGATTTACTGCTTGCATTAACTCCGCCTAATACAACCTTAATATTCTGATTGAAGTTTTTTACTATATCAACTATTTTTAAAACTAGAGGTTCAAGGCACATTTCCATTGCACTTATACCTACTATCTGAGGATTTATATTTTTAAGATAATTTTTTAATACATTATATGGGTTTTTTCCTTCTCTTTCTTCGATAATCAAATCTAAAACATTGACGGTATATCCTCGTTCTTTTAGATACTGAGCTATTGAAAGTAAAGCAACAGGTGGAACAAGCGCATCAACATTAGAAGATAAACCAAAAAAGCCAATTTTTTTAGAGTATTTACTTAACAAATAATAGAGTCTTTCTGAATTTTTGTTTGCAGGTACTTCTAAAATTGGCGGATAGATCAGTAACACATCTTCCACTAGTTCTACGCTCCTAAAACAGCTGTATTAAAACTCTCATTTATATGCTTTGGACTCCCCCCAGGCTTATAAGAATTTTCTCCTGAACCATACAATACTAAAAATGGCTTATTTCTGAAGAACTTTGACAACATTTTATGTATCACATAGACTTTATTCCCAAGTGCATTTAACCTAATACCACAAGACACAATTAATGGTAATTTAATATCATTTTTTATATCAGAATAAGATTCGATATTTTTTTCAGCTGAATCTAAAAGATTCCTTCCAAATGCATATGCTAACTGAATCTCATCGCAATCCCTAACCAGATGGGTAAGTATTACATTCTGTCCGAAAAATGCCCCCATAGTCGCAGGTGTTTTTTCATCGTCTTTTACATATAAAACTGGATAATAAAAACTTCTTCTATGGATTTCTTCATCCAAATATTTTTTTGACCAATTAGTGATCTCAATAATTTTTTCGGTAGCAGGTTTTCCATTTATTTTATTTACAGCTGTCTTAAAGAAAGGATTAAATTTTATTTTTAATGGATTAGTAAAAGGAATATGGCCATGAGTTGTTAAAATATCTACGGACAAGTTAGTGCTGATGCCAACTCCTAAAACGGATTCGTGAACCACATTTTTATTATGAAATTGAAAATAATCCATAATCTGATTATTATCAGTAGAAGATAAACCCAAAATATGATAATTCTTAAGCTGTTTTGAAAGCTCCTCTATTAAAAACTCCTCTTTACCCATCCCAAAACCAAACAAATCATTAGACATTCTAAAACCGATAACCATTATTTTACCTAGTAAGTTTGATTTAATTGCTTTTCTCTTTCCAATAAAAGGCAGTTTTGGAACTCTAGCACCGGCCATTATGTTAAACAAAAACTTATTTTTATAAATAGAAGCGCTTAGCTCCTTATTTATATTATTGGCACACTTTCTAGCGGCCCTTTTTGGTGTTTTTTTTGTACCTTTTCCAACACCAATTGCTACGTCCATATACGGGTAAGAAACCGCTAACGCTGATGCTCCTCTAGTATAACATCCATCGGGATTCATAAACCCAGCTACAGTTCCTCCAACAAGTGGAATTCCTTCAGGTAGGACATCCCACACTCCGTTTAGAAACTCTTTAAATCCCCCGTTATTTTCATAATGAATAGTAGAAAAAAGCAAGAAAAAGTCTGGAGGGCGTTTTAGTTTTCTGATTGTGTTTCTGGCTACCTCTCGTCCTGCTTCTCTTGCATCCCATTTACGAGACATTCCTACACTAACTTCAAAATCAGAATCATCCATAACCTATCTTTTCATCCCTTCAAAAATATATAAAACAACTATATTCTGATTTTTTATGCGGCTGCTAAATGCTTTTTTTCTTCGTCCTCCATGATTTTCAATATTTCACGACGTGAGTTCTCCATCTCCACCTCCAACAATCCTTTGTTCGCTAAAGCCGGGATAACCGCTACCAAAGCATTATCTGTATCCGGGAAAATATAAAACAAAACCTCGTAATCCTGCAACCTGAACTCCATCTCCTGCAAACCAGTCTGAGAATACTCACGGATCACATTAAACACGTCGTCCATAGCTCTATGGATTATATCCCATACATTATGAACTTCTTCTTTAAAACCCTCGGTTCCAGAAGAAGGCGTTACGCTAATCATGTTCTGACGAGCTACCATACAAGCTAATATATCATCAAGACGTAACAAATCATCGAGAACCCGGGCAATAGGATCCTCTTTCATCCCAACATCCAATCCTCCTAAAACAACTACAGTTGTCTTAATATTCATAATAGTTTATTTGTTTAATAACATTTCCCTTGGAAAAAAAATGAATAGAAAAATTTTACTCTATTTTTTTTTGATTAATATTTTATTTTTCGATAGCAAAAAAATTTAGGCTTTCGTAAAGATGATGACTTCCAAGATCAGGACGGTAAAAACCTTCCCCAGCCAGAAAAACAACCAAAAACGGAGAATCAATCTTTTTAAACTCCTTATGAATATGATATATGTTTTCCCCGAGTGTTTCAAGAAAAAGTCTCACAAGCAAATCCAAATAATAAAGAAATATCTTTTTTTGAAATCTTTTTGAGATTTTTCTCAATATTTTTTTGGATACTACCCATAGATAGAGAAAGTAAGGTCAAATCATTTTCCAGAATCTGACTGCCGGCTACTATGTTATCTCCATAAATTATGCCGATTACTACTGAATGCCATATATCATCTTTTTTAAAACCCAAAGGATAATAATAGGATTTTTTAAACAATTGATGTGTATGATCTATCTCAGAAAGATCGATTTTTAATTCATCAAAAAATCTTTTTCGAGCGCTTTTACCATCTATCTTTTTAATAACATGTCGATCGGAAGACAATTTTGTAACATGAAATTTTTTATCTAACGGTTTAAACCCTATTATACTTTCAAAATATATTTCATTTGGAAGAGAAATATTCATAGTTACCAAAGAATTTTTCTTTGATTTGATTATTATAAAACTGATAATTTCTAAGCATTTTATTATCATCCATCGTACATCCACCAATTATAAGTCTATCATCATAAATCTCAGATAGATAATCAAGTACTTCATCTGCACGATCATAACCATAGTTAAATTTAGTCAACAAAGGCATTAATTTAAGAAGTATATTTCCTAACAATTTAGAAAGAATAACATTTTTTTGTCCAACACCAGGTATCTTAGGTATAACTGCAGTTGAGGCAAATTCAACCAAAACGTTATTTACAAACTTTCCTTCTGAATTAAGATTTTTCTTTACACTCTTAACAGCCTTTTTAGGATTCCTTTTAGTATTAGCACCTATAGCTGCATCAACATCTACTTTATCTCCCTTCAATAATAAAAGAACTACCCCTCTAGTAAAACAGCCTCTATTGGCCATAAAACCAGCTATCGCCCCCCGACCAGAGGTACATTATTAAAGTAATCCTTTAACAAATTTAGAATTTTACTGAATTCTTTCTCATAATGAATAGTTGCAAACAAAAATAAAGCTTTAGGATTCTCTTTTAAAATTGTATTTTCAATAAGTTCTTCAGCGACAGAAAAACCGTCATTTTTTCTAGAAATAGATATGTCTATCTCTAAACTACCCATAAATAATATACCTCCCAAATATTTTCATCAAAACAACCTATCATAGTTAAAAATGAAAAAATAAATAGAAAAAGAAAATATACCATCATATAAAAGTGTATCAAAATATTTTCAAGGATATATCCTATTTTATCTAACCCTCCTTAAAGTAGTAACATCCCTAAACAAATTAATCTTTTAACTATCTAATAACTTTTTCTTAAAAAAAAAATAGAGCAGATTTAGTTTATTTTAAATATCAAATAAGGATTATATAAGAAATACCAAAGAATGTCAGAAATAAATTCAGTAGTTGAAAAAATCAAAAAACTTGGAGGAGACAAAGTAAAATTTATAATACTTTATGGATCCCAATCAACAAATAAACAAACACCTCTATCAGATGTTGACCTCGCGGTCTTTTATGATGGCTCTAAAGAAGAAAGATTCCGTTTTAGAATGAAAATCCTTGGACGGGTGCCAGAAAAATATGACATACAACTATTTCAAGACCTCCCGCTGTATGTTAAAAATGAAGTCATAAAAGGAAAAGTTGTATACAACTCTGATACAAAACTAATCTATAAAATTGCAAAGGAAACATATCAGGCTTTTGATGATTTTAAAAAACGTTTTTATGATTATGTTAAAGGTGATGTCATAAGATGAGAACAGAATTAATTCAAATAAAAATACAGGAGATACAAGATAACCTTAAAATTATTGAGGAAAATCTTCCTGAAAACTATGAAGAATTCAAAAAACTCGGGCTTGTTAAAGATGGCATCTACAAAAAAATAGAATCATCTTTAGAAAACGTAATAGATATATGTTCGATAATAAACTCTGATTTAAAACTATCTCTACCTGACAGTGATGAAACCATTTTAGATAACCTAAACAAAGAAGGGATATTGTCAGATGAGATGACAGATATTTTAAAAGACATGAAAGGTTTCAGAAATATACTCGTTCATCGATATGGAAAAATAGATGACAAAATAGCATTTAGAATACTGAATGAAAACATCAAAGATTTTTACCGGATTATAGATATAATAGAAAATTTCATAGAAAAAAAATAAAATAAATTAAGAGCCTGTCCGAGAATTAACTTAAAAAAATTTACCTAAATTTTTTTCTCAAAGA
>JAZKSQ010000079.1:0-7352 GCA_036625995.1 Thermoplasmatota archaeon
GGCAATTCTGAATTCTAAGTGTCAAGTCAAGTATCGTATCTAAATATTTTTTCTGCCAAAGTATCTCTCCAGTATCTGTATTATAACAAATCAATCTGCCTTTAGGAGTAGTAATGTATAGTTGGTCTTCAGATACAGCAGGGGTACATGTAAAACCAACATAATTGTAAAGACCTAAACCTTTAGGAAGCCGATCTATGGAAAAATTGCTGTTCTCTAAAGTATAATTCCATATCAGGTCTCCGTTTTCTTTATCCAAAGCATATAAAGTAACATTAGCTTTTACAGAAGTGAGATTCTGTTTATAGCCCATTATAAAGACTTTGTCTTCATACACTACAGGTGAACTGGTACCTACTAATCCTACATCGGCAGACCAAATCTTTTTCTCCAGTACTTCATCATAGGCTATAAGACTATCCCCCATGATATTGTTACAGCCGACATATATTTTACCATCATCTACACAAGGAGTAGAAAAACTACCTGCAGGAAGATCATAATCAACCGATACGTTTCCTGTTTCCTCCTCTAAGACATATAGTTTATTATTGCCGTTTGTCAACAGATTTAAGAATTCTCCAAACAACTGAGTATCCAAAAGGGAGGGAGGTAAAAATGGCACCACATATTGAACATAACTGTTGTATATTTCTAGATACGAAGCCATTGGAAAAGAAATATTGAATCCATTCCAAGAGGAAACATATATTTTTCCATCGTTAATATTCGGAGGAGAAGAAAAACATATTCCGTTTTCTAAAGATAAATTTGACTGCCAAGCTAAAGTAAAGTTCTTATTATAAGCAATTATCTTATTAGTATAGTTGTTTTTCAATTTACTTGTTGCAACAACAACATGATTTTCAGATGCTGCTAGTGAACAATCTGAAATATCGCAACTGACATTTCTGTATTCTTCAAACCCCTGATCTGTCATATTAAAAGCATAAATAGTGCCCTCGTTATTGGAAATATAGGATGTATTTTCATAAACGACTGGAGCTCTTCGTCCACCACCAAGATTATATTTTCCCTCGCTAGTCCAAAAAGTACTTGGTTCAGAGTTTCCTAAATCCGCACCCATATATGCTCTATTGTTATCCGGCATATAACCGTAAATAGACCAATCGTCGTAATATTTTTCAACTGAAACTTTTCCATCTTGGATTTTCAAACCAGTTTTTTTGTCAATTCTTGTAGGACTTAAAAATTCATCTCGATAGCTATAATTGTTTAGCTGCCATAATACACCCCAGCTTAGAAGACTTGGTCTATATGAATCATCATTAGTCTGCATAAAAACCCTAATTTTTAATCCATTTTCAGAAAATTTATCCTCCAGCATAGATATATCTACCGGGCTTTTAGCAAAACCATCTTCATTTCCAGTAAGATTCGCGTCGCTTATCGGAATCCAATCGGCTCCTTTTTTTCTTAAAAGTTGAACAGTTAAACTAGTTGTCCCCTCAGTGTATCTTCCATCCCATTCAAGACTCTGCCATCTTCCTACCACATCAGACCCAGCAATAGTTGTAGATACCGCGGTTCCTTCATTGGCATATACCTCTTCGAAATCAGCTGTTATATTTATAAAATCAGTAGAAAGAACCCTTGGTGTTTTTTCATAGTTAGGTTTTCCTATCAATAAAAGATTAATTTTTCCTTCATCATCAAAATATTGAGTTAAATTCTGACTTTTTTCTTCACTAATAACCAATGAATCCGATGAGACTGTTGTTTCAGTTAATTTTTCCCATACTCCAAAACTAAAATCAAAATATGGAAAAATACTTTCTTCTTTCCAGATATACAACATTACAGAGGAAATGTTTTCTGTACGTGATTTATTACCATACCAGTTAATATTGATTTTATTAATTTGATTTACATCATCACCCATATTGAAAATAAAATGATGGAAAGGTACATCTAGTATATATTTGCTATTTACGAGCTTTTCTGTATCATTATTAACAGTATCAACGGCTTTATTGTCAACATATTCATGTCCATCACTTTTTACTTCTGCTTCATCCCTCTGATTTTTAAGCTGAAAAAGTGTTTCATCAAGATTAATAAAAAGACCTGAGGATTTAGCCTTCATTAAATGATTTCTTCCGTCGGTGAAATTATACTCTCTTGTAAAAGATGACAACCTGTCGAGGGTAGCTATCCCACTTCCTACCTCATAATTATTAGATAAATCCTCGTCTATCTGATTTTCATCTATTCCTTCAAAATACCAGTTACCAGGGTTTTCATAGTTATTGACTGCTTCAACATCTTTGTTACAAACTGGATTAATTACTAATAAAAAGGATATTGAAATCAATATAACAAGGAGCTTTTTAGTAAAGTTATACGTCATAAAATTCATCTTTCCTCCTATAGTTTAAGATATCTTAGTTCATATATTTAATTTCTTCTTAATAAATGGTTAATTTATATCGGAATTTATATAAATTTAAACAACTCGATACTATATATATTTTGTTATATAATTATATCCAAAAGGAGCCATAGAATAAAAAAAATAGTCTAAGTTTTAACAATAATTTGGATATCCATAACATTAGTACCAGTAGGACCCGTGATAAAAACATCATTTAACTTTTTGAAAAAAGAATAAGAATCGTTATCCTTTAAAAAACAATTAGGATTTAAATCATTATCATGAGCTCTTTTCAAAGAAAAACCATCCGAAACAGCTCCAGCTGCATTACTATCACCGTCAATACCATCAGTTGCAAAAGAAACAAACAACAAATCTCTACCATCTATTCTTTCTACCGAAGCTAAAACCATCTCCTGATTTCTACCGCCTTTACCGGCCCCTTTAACAGTAACAGTAGTTTCGCCTCCAGATATAAAAAAATCTTTATCCGAAAATTCCTTCGAATTAATATAATCCAACAAGTCCGAAGCAACAACTCTAGCCTCACCTGTAAGGGAAGTATCCAAAACATGGGGATTATAACCTAATTTCTTTGCCTTATCTACAGCCGAAAAAACAGCCAAACGATTATTTGCAATAACTTCATTTAAAACACCATCAAAACAAACATCATCAGCCTTAGGGGTCTCAGGTATTTCTTTATTCAGACCAAGGTTAATAACATCTCTTACATCATCAGGAACTTTATCCCATAAATCATATTTCACTAATACATCATATGAATCTTGAAAGTTAGTAGAATCGGGGTAAGTAGGACCCGAAGCAATAAACTCCAAAGGATCATTTACGATATCAGAAATAATTAAAGAGATCATATTCCCTTTACAATAGGATGCTAGTTGTCCTCCTTTTACATAAGACAGATGTTTACGGACAGTATTAATTTCATTTATATTGGCACCTGATTTCAATAGAAAACCCGTTGTTTTTTTCATATCATCAAGGTCTACCCGCGGGTTACATAAAAGAGCAGATCCTCCACCTGATATCAAAACGATAACTAAATCATTACTTTCACATTTCTCTACAATCTCAACAACTCTTTTAGCGCCAACCAGACTATCTTCATTCGGAACAGGGTGACCACCAATGAAACACCCAATATTTTCACAAGAAACTTTATCATCCGATTTATTAGAAATAGCAACACCAGAATCAACATCAAAATTATCGCAAACAGCTTGAGTCATCCCAAAGGATGCTTTACCGAACCCTATAACGTATACATTATCAAAATCATGTAAATCAACATCTTTATTTTTAAGTTTTAAAATCCCTTTATCTATCATTTTTTCAACAGCATTATATGGATCAACGGCGTTTAGACTATTTTCAAGAACAGAAACTACATCTTTCCTAGCTTTTTTTAATTTCTCAGTAAAACCATTTTCAATAATTGAATCTTTATTTTTAATAACCATAATTCATTATCCCATCCTTAACCTCTAAATACATTTCCCCATGATAAAGTATAAAAAAAATTATTTTTATATATAACTAAAGAAACGTACTTCTTTTTTTTATTTTCCAAACTCTAATTTCTTCATAAGATTCTTTCTCATCTTGCGATTGCCGCTGAAACCTTTCATCATTTTCTTCATCATCCTGTAGTATTTAAGCAACTCTTTTACGTTTTTATTTTCCACCCCCGCACCTTGTGCAATTCTATTTATCCTTGATGAACGAATTTTATCTGGATTGTCCATCTCATAATCTGTCATAGAATTCATAATTACTTTAAACATTTCTAATTGATCTTCTGTTTTACCCATATCAACTTTTTTAGCTTTATTTGCAAGACCACCAGGCAACATATCAAGTATTTTACTTAACGACCCCATATTAGTCATCATATCCATCTGTTCTCTCATATCGTTAAGAGTGAACTTACCAGACATCATTTTACGAGCGGTTTTTTCTACGTCTTTACCTGCCAAACTCTGCTCTGCTTTTTCTAAAAGTGTTTTTATGTCTCCCATACCAAGAAGACGGGAAATAAATCCTTTAGGATCAAATTTTTCGAAGTCTTTAATATGTTCTCCAGTACCTATAAAAACAATGGGTGCGTCAACTTCAGCTGCTGCACTTAAAGCTCCTCCTCCTTTAGCTGTTCCATCTAGCTTAGTTAAGACTATACCAGTTATATCAACTGCATCATTAAAAGCCTTAGCTTGTGGTCCTGCTTGTTGACCTACAGCTGCGTCCATAACTAAGAGTTTTTCGTCTGGATTAGTAGCTTTAAATATTTCCGTCATTTCTTCTATAAGATCATCTTCCAATTTATGTCTACCTGACGTGTCTACAATGATTATATCGTTTTTATTTTCTAGCTTTTTTAAACCATTTTTTACTACTTTTACCGCATCGTCTCCTTCCGGATCGCCGTAGCAGGGTACTTCAACTTTTTCAGCTATCTGTTTAAGTTGTTCATAAGCAGCTGGTCTATGGACATCTCCTGCTATGAAAGCTGGTTTCAGGCCTTTTTTCTTGAAGTAATCAGCCATTTTTCCACAAGTTGTAGTTTTTCCCTGTCCATAAAGACCGACCATCATGATTATCTGCTTTTTTATAGGTAGCTCCTTTGAATCACCGATTATATCAACTAGTTCATCATAAACTATATGGATTACATGTTCACGGTTACTCATACCGGCGGGAGGTTTTTCTGTTAAAGCTCTTTCCTGTATCTTTTTGGAAAGTGACATCACCAATTTTACGTTTACATCAGCCTGTAATAATGCTCTTTGAATATCTCTTACAACTTCTTTGACAAGTTTTTTATCTATATGTACAGCGTTAGCTATCTTTTGCACTGTACCTTTTAATGAATCACCTATCTAAAACCATGATCTATCCTACAATTATAGTAGATATAGTTAATAGTTTAAAAAACTCATCCCTAAATTATGTATTGGGGCGATAATAACAACCTTTAGTATGTTTTAAGTAAAAAACATCCAGCATTTTTTAACAATTATTAATTTATAATTATTTTAAAATATTTTTACAATTAGGATAAATGTTTCCTAAAATCCATATTTTTAAAAACCAACTATTACAAATAGCACTAAGAAATGATACATAGAGACAAAAATATAATACTGGAAAAAATATAAATACAACAAACAGTCTATTAATAACTGTCCATTTAGAGGGAAAAAATGATAAAAAAATACGACAAAAAAATTTTTACTTTCATAATAACATTTGTCTTTATATTTACAACTGCTGCAAATTCATTAGCAAGTGTTGAGGAACAAAAAAATGATTATTCGGCTCCTGAAGACTTAAAAATTGACTTATGGATAAAAGAAATAAGAGCCATAGATGAAATTGACAAGTTATCCGAACCAGATTTCCTTCTAAAAATAAAAATCGGAAACGAAACATTTACCCGACAAGGACCTAAAAACAATAAACATATAAAACCCAACTGGCACATCCTCTATGATATACCCAAAAACCAAAAAAATATAGAAATTGAGATAGATCTTTATGACCAAGAAATCGGGCGCAACAATCATTGTGATCTAAGTAAAAATAGATTTAAAGAACCATTCAAAAAAACAGCTAAATTAACCTATCATGTAGATACCGGACATTGGGACGGCGATGATGTTCTTTCAACCTATGCATCAGAATTATTTGACCACAGTGGATATAGAAGACTAAACGGCTGTGATGACGGAAGTCAATATAGAGAGGAAAACGACTGCGAAATAATATTTGATATCATTCAAATCGATCAAGACGGAGACGGAATACCTTATCAGACAGAAGTCAACAAATACCATACAGATCCAACTGTAGATAACACCGGACAAGATATGGATGATGACGGTATACCAATAGAATGGGAATATAAATGGGGCTATAACCCTATAAAATGGGAAAACCATGAAGAACTTGATCCAGATGAAGATGGATTAAATAATATCGAAGAATATAAGACATCCCAGTGGAATTCAAATCCTTTCAGACAGGATATTTTCCTAGAAATCGACACAATGGAAAACTGTCTTCATATAAGCAATCAATCCAAAGAATTACTTGAAAAAGCTTTCTCAAGACAAAATATCGTTTTACATATCGACGACGGATGCCTAGGTGGCGGAGAAATAATACCATTCAAAAAAACAAATGATTATGAGGATTTACAAGATTATTATTGGAAATATTTCATGCATAAAAAATCTAATAATTGGAGAAGAGGAGTATTTCATTATGCCCTTTATCTAAATAAAGCAAAGTATAACTGGGGAGGAGAAGAAAGTTTTATTGCAGGAAATGCCTTTGCCTCTACAGTGGACAACAAAACCTATTCAGTTGACAGTTTTCAAATATCTACAAAAACAATAAAAGAAAACTTTTTAGGACTTAATGGCCATTACTTGTATTTTTCCATTAAAAGAAGAGCTATCAGCTTTGAAAAACACGAAGAAATAGCATACGCCGGAGTAACAATGCATGAACTAGGGCATACTCTTGGCATATTTTCACGTAATGTCCCCGGCTGTGATCAACAATTTACCATTTTTCCATATCCCGGATGGCTTTTTTACAAAAACTATAAGAGTGTAATGAACTATAATTATGTTTACAGTATGGTAGATTACTCCGATGGATCACATGGCTTCAACGACCATAATGACTGGGGATTTATCGATCTAACCTTTTTCCAACAAGAATTATCATAAAATTAAGATAAAGTATTTTCTAAATCTTTTAATTGAATGGTAAAATTATTAAAACCCCTGAAATCTGTACCTCAATCAGGGCAAGCCCACTGGCATTACGCAAATTTCCAAATTGGGGATTCAATCATCAACATCCGTTGATGAAAAAGAAGACAACTTCTTCTGCTTACCAGAATCTTCATGACTAAAATATATAC
>JAZKSQ010000080.1:0-7220 GCA_036625995.1 Thermoplasmatota archaeon
ATAATTATAGCTTTGTTGGCATATTTTTCTACAGTTTGGGTTCTATATGAACTTGTTATTAAGTCAGAGCAGATGATATTTGCTTTGGGAATAATTTTTGTTATTCTTGCGATTTTATTGTTGTTATCTTATATTTTGATGACTATTTTGGAATGGATTAATTTATTTGAATATAACATAAATGCGTTGGTTACTCTTATTGTTTTATCGTCTATGATGATAACCTTTGATCTATATTTGATTATGAATTATTTAGTTGGATCTTAAAAAAAAATTGTGTTTTTTAGAGTGTTACTATTCTGTTTGTTGGTATAGGTGCTGTTATCTTTATTTTTTTTGTTATTCCTGTTGAGGGAAATAGTTTAAGGTTTATTTTGTCTCCTTTTTTAAGTGCTAGGTTATCGGGTAGTTTGATTATTAAAAAGGCGTTATCTTTGTAATTGTTAAGTTGTCCATGTTTTTCTAATGAGTTATCTTTATCTTGTATAGTTATGAATCCATATTGGTTTTTTGTTAGGTTTTTCCATATTGGATGTTCGAATAGATCTTTGTTTTCTATTTTTTTTGTATCTCCCTCGTATTTCAGTATTTTTATTTTTTCGTTGTTGTATATTTCTATTTTTAGTTGATTTATGTTTATGTCATTGGTTACTAATGGGGAGATCATTATGGCTATCTTTTTTATTTCGTATTCGTTTTGTATTTTGTAGTATTTTCCTATTTTTTCTTTGATTTGTATTTGTGTTGTTATTTCGTTGAATATTTCGTCTAGTATTTGTTCGAGGTTTTTTTGGTTTATTGTTTGTGTTTGTTGTCCGGTTACTAGTATTATTGTTAGTGTTGCGATTAGTATTATTGCTATTATGATTATTGTTGCAGAAATTGCGTTTGAGGCTCGGTGGTCTAGTTTTTTATTCATCCTATAAAAATATTTTAATCATTATAATATATAATATTTATTATACAATATTTATCATATAAAAATCAAGATATGGTGGATAAAAAAAGATTAGAAAATATTATTACAAAATGTAAAAACGTCAAACGTGCTAATCTTTCACAATGAAATTATCCGCCTTTTGTTTCTCTCACAAGTATCCTTTAAATAACGTGCCATGCGAACATTAAACACGATAAGAGTTGCCTGTCGACAAAAAAATGACAAGGCGACCAAAAAAAATGAAAGGTGAAAAAAGAAATGAAAGGTGGAAAAATAGAAAAGTTAGAAGGAAAATATTGTAAAATAGTAACCAAAGAACCAGGTGAAAAAAGAGCAAACGTAGTAACCGGAACACTAGAAAACGTAGACACCAGAGACGGATTTATACTAGTAGACTCAGAACAAGGACTGGGAGCACTCAGAATAAACACAATAATAGCAATAAAACCCAGCCAAAAAAACAAACCAAAACATACCAAAAAAAGAAACCTAAAAAAAGATAAAAAAGCAAACATCGGTATTGGAACACTAGTTGTATTCATAGCTATGGTACTAGTAGCAGCAGTAGCAGCAATGGTTATAATAGATACTAGTGAAACACTTCAAAACAGAGCGGAAGCTGTAAGCAAACAATCCATACATGAAGTCTCATCTGGGATAAAAGTCGTAAGCTCAGTAGGATACACAGATGAAGATAAAACTAAAATTGAATATCTAGCATTAAGCGTATCCCCTAGAGCCGGATCATATGATTTAGATTTAAACTCAACCAACATCTATATCCAAAGAGATAACCTGACTGTTTTAAGCTTAAATTTTAACAGAACTCAAGCTTTAGCAACATCTGTAGATTCTGATGGAATCTTTCACTCATTGGATCTGCAATACTTAAACTCAACAAATTATGGAGTTGTGGCAATTAGAGACAAAGACAATTCTATCAACAAAAGCTTTGGTATAGGTACAAACGATCTTGTTGTATTAATGATCAATCTTACAGACTGTTTCCAAACTGATGGTGGTCTACTAACTAGCGAAGATTTTAATATACGAATTGTTCCTGAGGTAGGAGCAGCGGCAATCAAATGGGTCGATGCACCTAACGCTTTTGAAAACAGAATAGTAATACTATAAACAAAAAGTTGAGACCTATACAAAAAAAACTAAATTATTTTTTTCTAATATTTTTATATTTCTTTAACTTTTAATAATTGAATCTGATTATCTTTAATATCAAGATCTTGGTCAACTACTAAAACCTTAACTTTTTCATTATCTTTTTTAGAAAAAACCGTGATAAATTTATCTACTTGTCTGCCTATCAATTTATCAGAGTAATATCGTTCTATATTTTTAAGTCCTTCTGGTTCTATAAAATCTATTAAATTCTTTTCGATAACTTCATCTTTAGCATATCCTAACATTTCTGCAAAATTTTTATTTATCTTTTTAATTCTCCCTCGTTTCATCAAAGCCGCGCTTTGTTTTATCTTTCCAAATTCTTCAAAAATATCAACTTCTTGCTTTTCTTTTTCATCTTGCAGTACTTTATTTTTTTCTTTGTTAGATTCAAACTGAGAGATTTCCTTTTTAGATGGTTTTTCTATAACCACTTTTCTTTCTGGCTTTAAACTCTTATCTTTTTGTTTTAAATTGTTTTTTATCTTATCATATTTTTTACTTTTTTCTTTAAACTCATTTACCTCTGAGAGTATATTTTTATATTTTTGTTTTTCAATTTGAACTATATTTTCGTCTAATTCATCAGAGGATTTAGCTTCTATATTGCCACCGGTTGTTTTATTTTTAGTAAAAAAATTTTTTATTGAACCGGTTTTTAAATTACTTTTAGAAGAAGCCTTTATTTTAGCTTTAATTGAAGAGAACGGAAAACCTTTCTTTTTTTTAACAGGAGAAATTATATCATAGGTTTCTTCTTCTGTTTGCTCATCCAAATCCATTAAGGTAAGCCTATGATCTAAAAGTACGACGACAAGTAGACATGTAAAAATAATGTAATAAGGATAGTTAAGTAGTGATACTGTTTTGTTAGTTATAGTTAAACCCGTTCCAGCTAGAAGAATGCCAGTAGGAATTAATGATAATTCTAAATTTTTTTTAGATAGATTAAGATGAAGATATGTATCCAATGTTAAGATAAATAAAGTGGTAAATAAGATCTGTATTTCTGTTATTCCTGTTAGAGATGAAAGAGGGGTTAGATTAAACATAAATTCAGGTTCAAAGAGGGTATTAAAAAAAAAGATGAATATGAATTTAACTGCGATAAATAGAGTTAAGAATATGAAAAAAACGCTGGGGAACATAAAGATTGGTTTATGATACGTTTCCATATCTTTTTCTCTCTATAGCCTTGTTTTTTCTACTTTTGATAAAGATGGTTACGCCTATTAAAGCTGATATAAGTGCAGACAAATTAGTAAAATAAGGGGGTAGATTAATATATATCGGTTTATTCAAAAATGGAATTATTAACGCATCATTGCTTCTAGATTGACTTTCGAAACTAGTTGGAAGGAAATCTATCTCTGATGTCGATTTATCTCCAGCTCTATCCTTTACAACTATTTTTAGACGATTAAAGTAGGTTGTTTTAAAGACAAATAAAATCTCTATGTCGCATCTTTGATCGATGGTCTCTCTTTTTTTTGAGGAACTAAATGAACATTTTTCTTTTACAAGCAAATTTTTTTGTGTAGTCTCAATAAATTTGTTTATCTTTTCAAATTTATCTGAGTTTTCATATTGTTGATAGATAAACTCCGATAAAGTTTCCTCTGTATTTTTCTCTTTAAGTTGTATGTATACCTGATATATATCCCCCCATGAGTTGTAGTCAGATACAGTTAGATATACCCGTATGTATTCATTGTTTTGTTGGACAATTCGAATTTTTCCGTATTTAGGAGGTACATTTATTACCCCTACCCCTGCTCGTCCATCTGCGTCGACTTTTTTTATAACTATGTTTTGTAGAAATAATACTGTTATAGATAGAATTATCAATAAAGTCATCTTTTTTCTAGTTTCAGATGACATTTTACCTCCCATGGTTTCTGATTCTAGTAAAAATCATGTATCCAAAAAGAGTTATTAATGCACCTGTTACAAGTATTGTAGTTAACGAATTTCCCCCGATATTAGATTCTTCTTGGTTAGCTGGGTTTTTATTAAGTTTAGGTGGTTGTACTTCGATTTTGGTCTGGAATTCTTTGGTTTTTCCGTTATCTAAATCGAGTCTATAGTTAATGTATCCTATCTTTCCTTCTCTTACAGCTTCGACTTTTATAGTGAATTTTTGCTCAAAATCAATGTCAGATACTACTTGTATAGGCATATTTATTTTTTCATCATTTTTCCTGATTTCTAGGATTCTTATATTTTTTGTATCCTTCGTCCATATATCTAAGTCTACTGTTCCTTCACCTGATAGATAGGCGTTTATGTTCTTTATTTCTCCTTCATTTAAGTAAAGGTTTTTTTTGTATTGAAATGTTATATCTGACCCTAATATGTTTTCATCCATCTCAAGGTTGCTATGTCCCACATATAGATGAAGACCGGGAGCGTTGACAGCAAGTGCTGATTTTAGTACTACCATGGCATCAGAATCCATAACTATCAGCTTTTCAGGTACTCTACCTATTGCTTCACCTTGTGTATCTTTTGCTTTTTGCGGCCGCCAGGATTCAGAATGTAGTTTTAGATGATAATTTGCTTTATCATGTGGGGAAATATAATATGTAAAATCCTGGAATTCTATAATCGATTGAAATTTAGGATACTTAACAGACATTTTAAAGGGTAGATTTCCTGTATTTTTTAATGTGAAATAGTCGCTTCCCCCGGCAGTCATTTCGGTATATGGATCTACATAAAAATAGATGTTATCTCCATGGCTATGAGCTAATCCACGTGTCGGTTTCTCCACTATAATTTTTTCAGAAAAAAATTTTTCATCGTTTTCATATATCTCTAAAGTCCAATCGTCTTTACAGAATGGTTCGTTTGGCAGATATTCATTTATTCCTATATAAAAACTGTACACGTTTTTTAGTTTCTGACTTTTATTTAGTTTTATATAAGAGAAGTTATCATATCCGGTGATGTTCATCCATCTGTTTTCAGCGTTGTCATCATATCTCCATTCGTAATAATTTGTTTTATTTCTGTTATCTATAGAGGGTTTTGAATCACCTTTATAGAGTATCAAAGATAGTTCTCTTGGAATTTGATTTGGCATAGAAATATTGATTTGATGCCAGATGCCTGCTACTAATATTTGTTTTCCTTCTTTAGTTGTCTGTCTTTCTTCATTTGGAATGTGTATATCAACATCTAGGTCTTTGGTCTCTGAAGAAACATTTGAACTAAAAAATATGTTTAAAACTAAAACTGCTATACAGGTATAGATTAAAATTTTTTTCATCCCATCAACTCCAATTAAACACTTATTCTGCAGAGGTTAACCCATCCACTATTGGCTATCTTTTGTACTCTTTTAAATTTTTCCATCTTCTATCGAGATATCAGAAATTTGATAAAAAAAGTTTTTTAGGAAGTAGACTGAAATTTTTGTAGTTTATCAAAAAAGACAGTTAAAAAAATTAGTGATTATTTTTTTAAAAACTTTATTTATTAATTTTTTTTATTCTGTCTGTGTTTTTAACCTGTAATAAATCGTTGACTCGTATACACCGGGTAATATTCCGGTTGGTATTTTACATTTGTATTCTAAATCATCTGTAATTTTTGAATTATTAAAAGCTTCTGCCTGATGAAAGCTCAGGCCGTCTACTCCTCCACCATACAGATATACCGGCTGGCTGTTAGATCCCTTACTAAAGTTAGTAAAGGTTTCTGCGTCTCCACCTCTAAGCCATACTGTATCATTAGCTATTACATCTGTAACGTTGATATTTTGATGTTGCAGGTCGGAGAGATTAGCGAAAAGACTATACTTTCCATTTGATCTAGTCTCGATTGTAACATTTCCGCTTCCACCGTCATCATTTACTGACTGGTTGTCACCAGGATATCCTCTTATGTAAGGATTTCCAGCGTTACATATCTCCGTATATGAATATACTCCAAATTCATCAGTAACCCATGAATTGATTGGAACTCCTGAGTTATTTTCTCCGCTATCCGTTACAGAGATGTTGAAATTCCATGAATAATTGTTGAAAAGATTATCCCAAGCGGTATTATTAGCATCTGCCGTACTTTTATTCCATCCTCCAGATGGGCCTGGAGCATAACGGAACTGAAGGCCAGGTATAAATTCAAAACTAATGTTTTTAGCCTCTGTATCAGACCAGTTAATAGCTATACAATCAGTTACATCCGTTTCGGAGGAATTTACGTATGTTACCTCTTCACTATTTTTTGGCCATAAATAATTAAATTCAGAACTATTTCCAGTTGATGAAGTATTGACATATTGCATTTTCATGTTAAAATTTCCGCCTGGAGTCTGATTATAATAGCTGCTGCTATCATTTCCTTGATCGTACCATGCCGTTAAATTTATCGTTTCAATATCATCCCAGCCTTGATAACTTATAACTGTAAATACAAATCTGTATTTATTGTCAACATCTATTTGTTGGTCTATTCTTGATTCCCATCTACCTGAGCTATCATTCCAATATTGAATGGTATAATTCCATATCTGAGGTGCCTTAACTATAACCTCAACAGAGAGTGTGCTTTCATTATACCAGGCTTCAGAGATGTCACCATTATCAGCTTTAATGTAAAATCTTTCATCTATCATAAAACTTGAGTTGATTATAAAAGAAAAAAATAAAATAATACTTAGAATTGCAATATATTGATTTTTAACTCCTTCCATTATTTCCACCTTTCCATACCTTTCATTTATCCTTAGAGTACTTTCGTGTTAAATGTTGTCATCCAACACTATAAAAGGGTATTTCGGTAGAAAGACGGATAGAAAAAAATTTCAAAATGTAAAAATAACAAAGAAAGTATGAGAAAAAAAGTTTTTTAGTGAGTAAAACAGCTATTTATTTTAAAAAAAAGTTAATGTTGTATTTATTCGGTCTGCGTTTTCAGACGATAATATACATGAGTGCTATACTTACCAGCCCATTGACCAATCGGGATCTCACAGGCAAACTCCACATAATGGCTTATACTGTTATGGCTGTTAAACGTAGAACTGTTATAATGATTCGGATAACGCTCAGGATAACCTCCATCCACATTGTCATCACCCGCCTCACCGGTAGCC
>JAZKSQ010000081.1:0-7196 GCA_036625995.1 Thermoplasmatota archaeon
TACTGTAAAAAAAACATATACCAGCCATAAAAGCTTAGCTGTTTGAGTAATTGTAGGTTTTAATTTATGAAGGGAAGGACCCGGTGCTTCAGATTCAATTAATTTCTGACCGCCACTAGTGAGACGAGTAAGAACAGCTACACTCAAAACAATAATACCCATACCTCCCATCCATTGCAATAAACCCCTCCAAAATAAGACACTCTGAAGATGATTTTCCAGAGGATAAGAAAGAACTGTAGCACCTGTAGTAGTAAGACCAGACATAGCCTCAAAAAAAGCGTCAGGAAAACTAGACATAGAACCTGTAAACAAAAAAGGAAGACAAGCAAAAAAAGCAATAACCATCCATCCAACCGAAACGATAGCAAAACCTTCCTTATCAGTAAAATCTACAGTGCTACCTAAAAATTCAAAAATGATGCCTATAACCAGCGTGAAAGCAAAACATAGAAAAAAAACCAAAGAAGTAAAAGGAACTGGATAAGAAAAAAGAAAAACTATTTCTTCATTAAAATAATAAGAAACTATTATTGGAATTAAAAAAGAAAATGAAAAAAATTTGAGGATGCTTCCAATAGAACCAATTACTACTCTAGCCCTCAAATATAGATCACCCTATCAACCATCTTTTAACTGTATCGAAATTTCCAGAATGATAAAAAACAAAAAGTTTATCTCCCTCCTTAATTACATATTCATCATCTGGGATAAAACCCTTTCCTTCTTTTTTTACAGCGGAAATCAAAAAATTGGTTATATCAGGAGAAAAACTCATGATTTTTTTATCAAGACAACGGATCCTTTTAGTAACTTTGATTTCAGCAGTTAAAATGTCTTTAGTCTGAGTCTCACGGGTCTTCATAAACTGTCTTCTAAGATATCTTTCAGAAGAACGACTCTCACGAATGATATTAGCAATAGTATTAACAAGTAAAAGGTTAGGAACAACTGCGCTATCAACTAAAGTTCCTTCGATAGATTCTTTTAAATCTATACGATTTACCAGAGACACAGCGTTAGGTACATTAAATCTTTTAGATAAAATCGAGGTGAAAATATTTCGCTCTAAATTCTCTCCAAGAGCCATTAGAACATCAAACTTTTCAATGCTTTCTTTAACCAAAATACCATGTCCAAGAGGGTTAGCATTGATAACCGTAGCTGAAGGAAGACTTTCGGAAGCCATATTAGCTTTATCTTCATCAGAATCCATAATGTTAACTGAAATACCTGAATCCGCCAAAGCTCTTGCAAGTGTAAGGCCAATGTCAGTTATACCGGTGATGAACACATTTCTTATTTCATTATATGAACCAAGTTCGCATCCAAGTTTTTCTTCAACCTTTTCTTTTTTTACTCTTTGATCTAAAAAAATACAAAATTCATCTTCAGAATGAAGTACAAAAGAGTTTGTAGGTAAAAGCTGTTCTACACCACGGAATACAGAAACAATGGATACACCATCGGGAAGATCTATAGAAGAAATAGATTTATTTTTACAAAAAGAATCATTTTGAACAATACCATGAAAACTTCTGATACCAGACTTGTTGACTTTGTTGAGTTTAGAGGAAAACGTATAAACTCTAGATATCTGTGAAGCACAAATCAATGAAGGACAAAGAACAGCATCAACACCTATATATGTATAACGACGAGAAAGTGGATCTTTAGCAAGAGATGGAGATTTAATTCTACACAATGTTTTACATCCATAAAAATTAGCGAGGGCACAACTGGCAAGATTTGCACTGTCATCACGTACTAACCCTAGGTAATAATCGCTCTCTTCAATTTCTGCATCTAAAAGAGAACGATAATCACAAACATTACCTTTGACTACCAAAGCATCCATCTCCTTTGCTTTTTCTAAGGCAAAATCGTCGTTATCAATAAAACCAATTTCATGTCCCTCTTTTAGAAGTATTCTACCTATATGACGTCCGGCGTCACCTGCACCACCGATTACGATATACATAGATTAATAGAACACCTCTATATTAGAAAAACTCAAAACAATTTCTTTTTTTTAATCTTTGAAAGTTATATCTATCCCTTCTTTTTTGAATTCTTTTAAAACACCTTCTGATATAGCCGATCTAACAGAAGAACGTTCAGAAACAAGGCAGAAATAACGCAAAACAATCAATACACCGTTTTCTTCGATAGAAATCCGTGTTGTAGGGACAGAAGGAACATCAGAGTATGAAGACATTTTTTTTACCATGTCATGTTTACGGCGATTCATAATAGGTCCAACTATACTTTTAGCTACCTTAACTAAGATGTCTTCAGCTAAAAGATGATTGGTTTCAGGTGGAAGTAAAACCCGTATTTCATCCCATATCAAAGAATCATCCGTTGAAATAGTAAACACAGGTTTTGAAAAGAGCAGGGAGTTTGGAATATTTACTTTTCTGCCAGTATAACTAGGATCTTTTATATCGCCTGATTTTTCATCCAAAACAACCTTCATTGTAGAAACTTCTGAAACTCGGCCTTTAATTCCATCTATCTCAACCAGATCACCTCGTCTCATAGAACTACCGAAAATAATATGAAGCCATCCTGAAAAATTAGCTATAGCCTTATGAGAAATTAAGATAATAATCAAGATAAGAGCGGCGACAAAAACACCTATGGTTAATAGATCACCGAGGATTAAAAATGAAAGAATTATGAATGAAGCAATCCAAACAAGGTAACTTATAAACTGCCAAGTGTATTTAACTTCATAAGAAGAGGTCAAATATTTATCTAAAGCTCTCTGGAAGACAGGTTTTAAAAGTGAAAGAAAGAGTTTAGTTACAATGATTACAAATAAAATCATTAAGGAAGGTCGGAGAAAACGTGTTAAAACTTCATTTAAGGATTCCATTTTGACAAAAGTCGGCATATAGGTAAACAATAGCGCTAAGACAAATAATAGCACTATCTCCCATAGAATCAGTTTAGAAATCCTTCTAGTACTCCTCTCCATCAATTATGGAAAAACATTTATGTGTTATATCAAAGTTTCTAAAAAAATGATATCAAATGAAGATATTATTTTCTGTTTTTGTGTTATAGAAAAGCAGAAAAAAATTCAAAAAAAAAAGTTAATTTATAACTAAAATTCCTTAAATGAATTATATGAAAATTAAAGATTTGTTTATATTGTATATATAGAGACTATTTTCAAATTATATAATTTTTAATGTTTTGTTACAAAAATCATGTAAGCTTAATTCTAAAACTTTGTCCAATTAAAAAAGAAAAGTTTTATTAAGGTTGTAGCTATAACCTTAATTATAAAGGGTAAGGGGAGATTATTTTAAAAGAAGTTGTTGGATTCCATCTCCAAGCAGTCTTCCTTTCTTTGTTCCCCTTTCCCTTATTATGATATTATATCATTTTTCTAATATTTTACGTTTCCTCTTGAACTCTCTTAACTTTACCTTTTTCTATGAGTTTTTTTGCATTTTTCCTTTTAATAAATTTATGATTAGGTAAAAGCAACGTCTTCTTTTTGTTTATACCACGAGGGATTTCTTCAACTTCTATCCATACAGGTTTTTTTTCTTTTTTATCTTCCATAATTTATCAAAACCAAATTTTTTTATCGACAAAAAATTATTATTCTATCTTTATTATGTGTCTTCTTACTTTTTATAGTTTGTGATAAAAAAAAGAGATTTATTGAAAAGTTAAATAAAGATAGATATAAAAAAAACACTTTTTTTTTACTTTAATGTGAAGTAAACTCTTTTATTATTTTTACCTTTATTTACTGCATCTTTAAAGATGATTTTTCCAATTTCATCAAGATCTTTGACATGACAACCGCCATCTGCTTGTCTATCAAAACCTTTTATATCAACAATACGGATAGTTTTAATATCATGTGGAAAACCTATAGCTAATTCAAACAAATCAGGATCTTTTTTAGCCTCCTCTCTAGACTTATAATATATTTCAACGGGTAAATCTCTTTCAATAATCCTGTTAGACTTTTCAATAGCGTTTTTAATTAAATCAACATCTAAATCATCCATATTCAGATCTATACGTCCTTTCTCAGTAGTAAGCTGATTTCCAGTAACCTTAAGATTATAGTCCTTAAAAAAAACTCCACTCAATACATGAGTAGCTGTATGATATCTCATCAAAAGATAACGTCTATCCCAGTCCAGTTTACATCTAACGTTATCTCCTTTTTTTAAACCCTCTTTATCTACCTCATGGCTTATCTTCCCTGAAAATTTACCAGTATATACAACCCTAAATTCTTCACTGTCATTTGTTATCGTACCTGTATCCCATTTAACTCCGCCGCCACGAGGAAAAAAAGCAGTTTTATCTAAAACCACAAACTTGCCCTTAGAAACAGATTCAATCTTTGCATTCCATTCTTTCAAGTAGGAATCATCCATATACAAAGCCTCAACCATAAAACACCACCCAGACTAATATTAGAATAACATTTTTAACTATAACTCTTTTATGGCTAAACAAAATAGTCATAGATAAATCATAAAAAAAATAAGCCGCTGGCGGGAATTGAACCCGCGACCTATTCCTTACCAAGGAATCGCTATACCTCTAAGCCACAGCGGCATATTAAAACATAATTTTTTTTATTGGGAGAATAATGAAAGGGTTATTTTAGTTTTTGTAATAAAGCTATTGAAAAATAAAAAAACCTATATTTTTTAGGCTGTAAATTTTAATAAATGATTTAAATACCAATTAGGTTATCTTTTATTTAGGTTGATATTGAAATGAAAGGTAAAATACCGGAAGAAATATTGGACTCCTTTTTGGAATCTTTACCGATAGAATTTTCGATTCTAGATAAAGATGATAAAGTTCTTGCTTGGAATAAACATCAGTCTAGAGTCTTTAAGCGTCCTGAATCTGTGATAGGTAGAGATGTTAGAGACTGTCATCCTAAAAAAAGTTTACATAAAGTAGAGCAGATCATAGACGAGATGAAGTCAGGTGAAAGAAATAAAGCTAGATTCTGGATAGATATGAAAATGAAAGACAAGGATCAAAAAGAAAAGATTTTGATAGAATATTATGCAATAAGAGATGATGAAGAAAACTATCTGGGTTGTTTGGAAGCATCTCGAAAAATCACAGATATACAAGATATTACTGGTGAAAAAAAGCTACTTGACTAATAAAAAATATTCAAAGACAAAACTATTTTAAGGAATATATTTTTTTTAATTTTGAGTTAAAGGATAATATATTTAAAATAAACTCTATTTGTTCCCCTAGAAAAATATATTTAACTATAGAAGGTGTTTAATTATTAAGCATATAGATCTTCCTGACGTTCAGTCAGGTCCTTCACAATCTCATTTTAAAATAAATAGAGTAGGTGTAACCGGCGTTAAAAAACTAGTAAATATAAAAAGACCTGATAAAGATCATTCTATCTCACTGGTAGTTAAGATGGATCTCTTCGTTGATTTACCTGCAGAGCAGAAAGGTAGCCATATGTCAAGAAACCTTGAATTGATATCAGAGATAATAGATGAAAATATACATCAGCCTATGTCTGATCTTGAATCTTTTTGTGCTGAAACTGCTAAACTTTTGTTAAAGAAACATGAATATGCGACTTTTTCAGAAGTAAAAGCTGAGGCCGACTATTTTCTAGACAGAAAATATCCTTCAGGAAAAAAAGGCCTAGAACCATACAAGCTAGTAGCTGAAGCAAGAGCTAAAAATACAGGGGAAGTAAAAAAACTAATCGGAATAAAAGCTATTGGTATGACCGCATGCCCATGTGCAATTGAGACAGTTAGAAGCATCAAAGAATACGGAAAAAATCAGGTTCCCCCTACCCATAACCAAAGAAATATTACAACACTTATGATAGAAGTCCCAGCTGAAGATCAATCTGTCGATGCAGATGACTTAATCGATATAGTAGAAAAAGCCTTCAGCAGCCCTACATATAGCATCCTTAAAAGAAAAGAAGAAGCAGAAATGGTCTATCAAGCCCATCAAAACCCTAAATTCGTAGAAGACGTAGTAAGAGACATACTAAGCCAGATATTAGAAAAATATACTCATCTTCCAGATGACGTACAAATAGTGGCCAGAAGCGAAAGCGAGGAGTCAATTCATAAACACAACGCCTTTGCCGAAAGAGTTACCAACCTAAAGGAACTCCGAAAAAAATAAGAACAAAATCTTTAAACTATTTTTCCAACTACTGTTTTTACAATAATTTTAATTAACCATAAAATGGTTTATCTTTTTTTATGTCAAAATATAAAATAGCATGGCTTCCAGGCGACGGCGTAGGAAATGACGTAATGAAAGCCGCAAGAATTATTCTTGATGAAATACAGTTAGATGCAGAATATATACCTGGGGATGTAGGCTGGGAGTTCTGGAAAAAAGAAGGAGATGCCCTACCTGAAAGAACGATAAAACTACTAAAAGAAACAGATTGTTGTCTTTTCGGAGCGATAACTTCCAAACCCAATCAAGAAGCACAAAAAGAACTAGATCCTAAACTACAAAATAAAGGATATGTATATTCTAGCCCTATCGTACGGTTAAGACAAAAATTTGATTTATATACCAATCTAAGACCTTGTAAATCATTTACTGGAAATCCTTTAAACTATAAAGATGACATAGATCTAGTAGTCTTCAGAGAAAACACACAGGGGCTATATTCTGGTGTAGAATTCAACCCTGTTCCATCCCAGGTTTTTAAAGCTCTATCCTCAAATGAAAACATGGAAAAATTCAAAGATGAAAAACTTGAAGACATGGCAATTTCAGCACGGATATTTACCAAAAAAGCATGTTATAGAATCATTAAAAAAGCATTCGAATATGCAAAAAAACATAGCTATCCAACGGTTACACTTGTAGAAAAACCTAACGTAATAAGAGAAACCAGTGGAATGATGACAGAGACAGCAAGGAAAATATCAGAGGAATACCCTGACATAGATTTATGGGAGACCAACATTGATGCTATGTGTATGTGGCTTGTAAAAAACCCTGAAGACTACTCAGTACTAGTATCATCCAACATGTTCGGAGATATCGTCTCAGATCTTTCAGCACAACTGGTAGGAGGACTTGGCTTTGCAGCTAGCGGAAACATAGGCGACGACTATGCACTTTTTGAACCAACACATGGAAGCGCACCTAAATATGCAGGAAAATACAAGGTC